>JAUHYR010000072.1 GCA_030426475.1 Bacteroidia bacterium | reverse complement strand
GTGTTCCATAATTCCTATGATGTAAACATTTTCTCCGTCACATATTGCATCAGCTTCGGCCTCAATGGCTCCATCTAAAAAGTGGTCAAGTAATATTTTATTTCCCGGTAATCCTTTTAAAATATTTACTACATGCGTTTCAAGGTCTTCTTCGTTAATTACGATTTTCATTCCTTGCCCTCCTAAAACATAAGATGGTCTTACCAGTAATGGAAATCCTAATTCTTTACTGAGTTGTACTGCTGCTTCAGCAGTTTCAACACTTCCAAATTTTGGATAAGGAATGTTGTTTTCTTTTAATAATTTAGAGAATGAACCTCTGTCTTCAGCTAAATCTAATGCTTCAAATGAAGTGCCGATTATTTTTATTCCGTAACGGTTTAATTTCTCCGCAAGTTTAAGAGCTGTTTGTCCCCCCAATTGCACAATAACACCTTCAGGCTGTTCATGCTGAATAATATCATAGATGTGTTCCCAGAAAACAGGCTCAAAATAAAGTTTGTCAGCGGTGTCAAAATCAGTAGAAACCGTTTCAGGATTACAGTTAATCATAATAGTTTCGTAACCACATTCTTTTGCAGCTAAAACACCATGCACACAGCTGTAATCAAACTCAATACCTTGTCCAATTCTGTTTGGCCCTGAGCCAAGCACAATTATCTTTTTCTTGTCAGATTTAACCGATTCGTTTTCATCTTCAAAAGTAGAGTAATAGTATGGTGTTTGAGCTTCAAATTCTGCGGCACAAGTATCAACTAATTTGTAAACTCTCTTTATTCCTAAATCATTTCTCTTCGTATAAACTTCACTTTCTAAACATCTTAGCAAGTGAGCAATTTGTCTATCGGCATATCCTTTTTGTTTGGCTTCATAAAGCAAATCTTTTGTAATGCTGGAAATATTGTGTTTTTCAATTCTTCTTTCCAGATGAATTAAATCTTCAATTTGATTTAAGAACCACTTATCTATTTTAGTAATGTTATAAATGGTTGAAGTTGGAATGCCTAATTTTAATGCATCATATAAATGAAATAACCTGTTCCAACTGGCATTTTTAAGACTGTCCAATATTTGTTCTTGATTGGTTAATTCTTTACCGTCAGCACCTAGTCCGTTTCTTCCAACTTCTAATGACTGACAAGCTTTTTGTAATGCTTCTTGGAAACTTCTTCCTATTCCCATTACTTCACCAACAGATTTCATTTGAAGACCAAGCTTTCTGTCAGAACCTTTAAATTTATCAAAGTTCCATCTAGGTATTTTTACAATAACGTAATCTAATGTAGGTTCAAACAGAGCTGAAGTGGTTTTGGTAATTTGATTATCTAATTCATCAAGCGTATAACCAATAGCCAGTTTTGAAGCAATTTTAGCAATTGGATAACCTGTTGCTTTTGAAGCTAATGCTGATGAACGAGAAACTCTAGGGTTAATTTCAATAGCAATGATATCTTCTTTTTCATCAGGGCTAACGGCAAATTGCACATTACAACCTCCAGCAAAATCACCAATGGAGCGCATCATTTTAATGGCCATGTCTCGCATTTTCTGATACGTTCTGTCAGATAAAGTCATAGCGGGAGCAACGGTAATGGAATCTCCGGTGTGAATTCCCATTGGGTCAAAGTTCTCGATAGAGCAAATGATAACTACATTATCATTTTTGTCTCTTAATAACTCCAACTCAAATTCTTTCCAGCCCATCAATGCTTTGTCAATCATTACTTCATGAATGGGTGAAAGTTGTAAGCCTCTGTTTAATAAGGAATCAAATTTTGCTTCGTCATAAATGATAGATGCTCCTGAGCCTCCCAACGTATAAGATGGTCGAACACAAAGAGGAAAACCAAACTCTTGAGCTATTTTTTTACCTTCTAAAAACGACTTGGCAGTTTTTTGCGGTGCCATTCCAACACCAATTCTTTCCATTAAGTCTCTAAAAGCTTCTCTGTTTTCCGTAATTTCTATGGCATCGGTATCAACGCCTACCATTCTGGTATTATACTTTTTCCAAAGCCCTATTTCTTTACATTTTATGGCAAGGTTTAAAGCTGTTTGTCCACCCATAGTGGGTAAAATGGTGTCAATGGTAGGTTGCTCTTTAAGTATTTGCTCAATAGAATCTGTAGTGAGTGGGAGTAAGTATATGTTGTCGGCTACTACTTTATCTGTCATAATAGTAGCAGGATTAGAATTAATTAATGAAACTTCAATTCCTTCTTCTCTTAATGAACGAGCGGCTTGTGAACCTGAATAATCAAATTCACATGCTTGTCCGATAACAATAGGTCCGCTTCCGATAATTAGTACGTGCTTAATGTCTGGATTCTTTGGCATTTTTTTTAGTTTTTACAGTTATTGTTATGCTTTTGAGCAAGTTAAAGCCCTAAAGCTGCTCTATTAAAACCACACTTTGTGTGAAATTGGGCGAAGATAAAGAGAACAATACAAAAATGCAGAAGTAGTTTTCAACAAATAAGGGTTGTTTTTAAAGAGGAGGATAATATTACTTACTCCTTTATAACTTTAAAAACATTTGAAGCGTCATCAGTAATGATTTCAATAAAGTAAATACCTGAACTTCCATTTATATCTATAGTAAGAGATGAACATGAGCTACTATTTATTGAATGTATAGTTTGACCAAGAGAATTAACTACATTTAGTTTTATATTTTGGCAACTTTTCTTTAAATCAATATAAAAAGTCTTGCTACTTGGATTTGGGTAGATGTTTATATCATTGGTGGAAAAAGAGCTTATGTTTCCTGTAATATAAGGTCCCATTTTATGAATAAAAATATCATAGTCTCCATTAGAAGTTAAGTTTGTTACCCCTGGACCAGGGTCAAAATCTACGGTTGAACCAAATATTCCAGTTGTATAAACATTCTTTAATGAATCGGCACATATTGAATACCCAAAATCAACTCCACCCCCCCCCATTTTTCTTGCCCAAACAAAGTTTCCGACAGTATCTAAAACATTTACATAAATGTCTTGCCAAGTAGATGTTAAATTATAAATGCTTGGACTTGGATCAAAGTCAATAGTTCCTCTAAAACATCCAGTTGTATAAACTAACCCATAATTATCTAAATATATTGATTGTCCATAAATTACATCTGCAAAAACAGCACCACCAATATTTTTTGCCCAAACAAAATTTCCATTAGAGTCTAATTTACTAACGAAATAGTCTTGAGTTTTTGCAAATGAATTTAAGTAGTAGGTGTTTACTCCAGGATTGAAATCTGCTGAATCATAAAAATGTCCGGTTGTATATATATTTTGCATTTTATCTATAGCCATGGAGTAACAATAGTCACCTGAATATCCTCCCATCTTTTTAGCCCAAACAAAATTTCCGGAGGAACTGAGTTTAAGGATAAAAATATCTTCATGGCTATAAGGACCAGTACTTGTTAAATTATATGTGCTTGGTCCAGGGTCAAAATCTGTTGTTCCCCAAAAGTATCCTGATACATAAACACTGCCTTTATTGTTAACACAAATAGAGTTGCTGAAATTTCTATTTGCTACACTTAATCCACCTACTCCTTTAGCCCAAATAAAATTTCCAGAAGAATCTAATTTGCTAATAAATACACTTTGGCTAATGTTAGCAGGTGAGATTAAATTAAAAACACCTAAACCAGGGTCAAAGTCAGCTGTATCAATAAAGTAACCTGTTGTGTAAACATTCATTAAACTATCTACAAAAATAGATGTACTAACATCTTTTTGTTTTCCTCCTATATTTTTAGCCCAAATAAAATTCCCAGATACATCAATTTTAATGATAAACACATCAAAATATCCGCTTGATGTTAAATTATAAATATTAGGACCAGGGTCAAAGTCAACTGTGCCTACAAAATAACCGGTGACATAAACATATCCATTATTATCAGTAGTAATAGAAAAACCAGATTCAATAGAATTTCCACCTATACTTTTAGCCCATACAAAATTCCCATATTGATCAATTTTAGTAATAAAAACATCAGTATATCCATTTGAAGTTAGATTGTAAACACTAGGACCCGGATCAAAATCTACAGTACCTCTATATTCTCCCGTAGTATAAGTGTTACCATATTTGTCACAACTAATTGACCAGCCATAATCTTTGCCTGTACTTCCAAATCCCTTAGCCCACTGAAAGTTTTGTGAAAACCCATTTAAGTTTATAGTTATGGAAAATAAAATGACATAAATTATTTTTGACATAAACTATTATTTAGTAGCAAATATAATAAATATCTTTTTTGATAATAGCTACAGCCTCATTAATCCCCATAATATTATATTTGTGAAAAGAAATTAGAGAAGATGGAAAATGTAGCTCCTTACCAGCCTAAAAACAAAGTTAGAATTGTTACTGCTGCTAGTTTATTTGACGGGCACGATGCCGCCATAAACATTATGAGAAGAATTATTCAATCTACGGGTTGTGAAGTAATTCACCTTGGGCATGACAGAAGTGTAGAAGAAGTGGTAAACTGTGCCATACAAGAAGATGCTCAGGCTATTGCCATGACATCATATCAAGGTGGGCATATTGAGTATTTTAAATACATGCATGACTTACTAAAAGAAAAAGGTGCAGGGCATATTAAAATATTTGGTGGCGGTGGCGGTACCATTTTACCGGAAGAAATAAAAGAACTTCACGAATACGGAATTACCAGGATTTATCATCCTGATGATGGGCGAGAAATGGGCTTACAGGGAATGATTAACGACCTTGTAAAACAAGCAGACTATCCTGTTGGGGATAAATTAAACGGAGAAGTAACACACTTAGACAAAAAGAATCCTGTTTCTATTGCTCGATTGATTTCTGCTGCTGAAAATTTTCCTGAGCTTTCAAAAGGGATTTTACAAAACATTGAAGAAAAAGCTAAGGCTACTCATATTCCTGTGTTAGGTATTACAGGAACAGGTGGCGCAGGAAAATCATCTTTAGTAGATGAATTGGTAAGACGCTTTTTGCTAGACTTTAAAGATAAACACATAGCAGTTGTGTCTGTAGACCCTTCTAAACGTAAAACAGGCGGAGCATTATTAGGTGATAGAATTAGAATGAACTCTATTAAAAATGATAGAGTGTATATGCGTTCATTAGCTACAAGACAGAGTAACTTGGCTCTATCGAAACATGTGGCTGAAGCTATCAATATTTTAAAGGCTGCTCAATTCGATTTAATTATTTTAGAAACCAGCGGTATTGGTCAGTCAGATACTGAAATACTAGACCACTCAGACGCTTCATTATATGTAATGACTCCTGAATTTGGTGCTGCAACTCAGTTGGAGAAAATTGATATGCTTGACTTTGCGGATATAGTTGCCATTAATAAATTCGACAAAAGAGGGGCACTAGATGCCATTCGTGATGTGAAAAAACAGTATAAACGTAACCATCAGCTTTGGGAAACAAGCGATGATGATATTCCTGTTTTTGGTACTATCGCTTCACAGTTTAACGACCCTGGCACAAATACATTATACAAAGCCTTAATTTCTAAAATAGAGGAAAAATGTAATGTTCAGATGAATTCATCTTTTGAAATTACCAAAGAGATGTCTGAAAAGATATACATTATTCCACCGGAGAGAACCAGATATTTAGCAGAAATTTCAGAGAACAATAAAAACTACGATAAGAAATCAGAAGAGCAGGTAGCTGTTGCTGAAAAGTTATTTGGTTTAAATCAGGCTATTCTACTTTTTGGCGGAAATGACAGATTAACGGATAATGTTTCCGAATCAAAAGACGCCACTTTAGTGGAGCTGAATAAAAAGTTTGACGAAGTATTAAAAGACTTAGACCCTCACAATTGGGAGGCCATTAAAAATTGGGAGGATAAAAAGAAACTTTATTCAGAGCCCGTTTATAAGTTTAAAGTGCGCGACAAAGAAATAAGCATTCAAACACATACCGAATCGCTTTCGCATACCCAAGTACCAAAAGTATCTCTTCCTAAATACAAATCTTGGGGAGAAATATTAAAATGGATATTACAAGAAAATGTTCCCGGTGAATTCCCTTATGCGGCTGGTTTGTTTCCTTTTAAAAGAGAAGGCGAAGACCCGACAAGAATGTTTGCAGGTGAAGGTGGACCTGAGAGAACCAATAAACGGTTTCATTATGTAAGTTTAGGAATGCCGGCTAAAAGGCTTTCTACAGCTTTCGATTCAGTAACGCTTTATGGTAACGACCCTGATTACAGACCGGATATTTACGGTAAAATTGGTAATTCGGGAGTTTCCATTTGTTGCTTAGATGACGCTAAAAAACTGTATTCAGGTTTTGATTTAGCCAACCCGAAAACATCGGTTTCCATGACTATAAACGGTCCTGCGCCTATGCTTTTGGGATTTTTTATGAATGCTGCCATTGACCAGCAATGTGAAAAATACATTTTAGAAAACGGGTTGGAAAAAGAGGTGAAGGCAAAAGTAGAAGGATTTTGGAAAGAAAAAGGACTGGAACAACCAAAATATAATGGCAACTTACCCGAAGGAAATGACGGTTTAGGGTTAATGCTTTTGGGCACAACAGGAGATAAAGTGCTACCTAAAGACGTTTATGAAAAAATAAAAACCGAAACTTTATCAAGTGTTAGAGGAACAGTTCAGGCAGATATTTTAAAAGAAGACCAGGCGCAAAACACTTGTATTTTTTCTACCGAGTTTGCATTACGTTTAATGGGTGATGTGCAGCAGTACTTCATTCAAAAAAATGTAAGAAATTTTTACTCCGTTTCTATTTCGGGTTATCATATTGCAGAAGCGGGAGCAAACCCTATTACTCAATTAGCATTTACACTGGCTAATGGATTTACTTATGTAGAATATTATCTGAGCAGAGGAATGGATATTAACAAGTTTGGTCCAAATTTATCTTTCTTTTTCTCAAACGGTATTGACCCGGAATATGCTGTAATAGGTAGAGTAGCCAGAAAAATTTGGGCAAAAGCCTTGAAGCATAAGTATGCAGCAAATGAAAGAGCTCAAATGTTAAAGTATCATATTCAGACCTCCGGTCGTTCTTTACATGCACAGGAAATTGATTTCAATGATATCAGAACTACACTTCAAGCATTGTATGCTATTTATGACAATTGTAATTCGTTACATACCAATGCTTACGATGAGGCTATTACAACTCCAACGGAAGAATCTGTTAGAAGAGCAATGGCAATTCAGTTAATTATAAATAGAGAGTTAGGATTAGCAAAAAATGAAAATCCACTGCAAGGTTCATTTATTATTGAAGAATTAACAGATTTAGTGGAAGAAGCTGTGTATGCAGAATTTAATAGAATCACCGAAAGAGGCGGAGTTTTAGGGGCAATGGAAACCATGTACCAAAGAGGAAAAATTCAAGAAGAAAGCTTGTATTACGAAACACTGAAACATACCGGTGAGTTTCCGATAATTGGTGTAAACACCTTCTTAAGCTCAAAAGGCTCGCCTACTATACTTCCTAAAGAAGTAATTCGTGCTACTGAAGAAGAGAAAAAATATCAAATAGATATGCTGAATAACCTTCATAAATATCATGGCGAAGAAGCAGAAAAAGAATTGAAAAAGCTTCAAAACATAGCTATTCAGAATGATAATATGTTTGAAGCATTGATGGAGGTTACAAAGGTTTGTTCGCTTGGGCAAATTACCAATTCGTTATTTGATGTGGGAGGGCAATACCGAAGAAATATGTAATGAGAAAACTTGTTGGCCTATATATACTTTTTTGTTTAGCAATAAGTTCTTCTTTTGCTTACAATCAAAATAGGTTCGATTCACTTAATATAGCTTTTCGAGAGGCAAAGTCTGATCAGCAAAAAGTTGAAATATTAACCGAACTTTTTAATGAGGTAAAGTACAAGGATAAAACCAAGGCTATCTATTATGGAATGAAAGCTATTGCTGCTGCTAAAAACAGTGGAAATAAAAGCGGAGAAATAGACTTATATAATAACATTGGTTTACTTTATAAAGAGACGTCTGATTATGAAAAGGCGAGAGAGCTTCATCAACAAGCTCTAGACTTAGCAGAGACAATCAAAGACACCGGTAAAGTGGCAACTACTTTATTTTATTTAGCCAATATAGAGTATTACCAAGGAAATTATGCAGAAGCAAGCGAATATTATGCAGAAGTTTTATCTAAGTTTAATCTGATAAGTGATATTGAAGGAGAGGCAAAAGCGCTAAACGGATTAGGTAATATTTACTTTTCTCAATCTAACCATGTAAAAGCAAAGGAATATTATTTACGCCTTAAAAACCTCTTAGTTAAAAATAATATTACCAATGGTTTAGAAGTTGCTTACAATAATCTTGGATTGATTTATCTTCATGAAGCGAAAATTGATACAGCAATTCAATCCTTTAACCAAGCTAAAAATATTTATCTAAAACGGGATGACTTAAACGGAGTATCTACTAGTTACAGTAATATTGGTTTGGCTTATCAGGAGTTAAAAAGCTTTCCTCAGGCTATTGAGTATCATGATAAAGCATTAGCCATTAGGCGAAAGATTAACGATAAGTTTGGTGAGAGCATTAGTTTGTATAACATAGGTGAAATATATTTTCACAAAAAAGAATACCAAAAGGCTTTAGTAAATATTGACTCTAGTTTAGCCATTGCAAAAACAATAGGCGATATAGAAGGGATTAAATACGCATATGATTTATTGACTAAAATTTATGAGGAAAAGGGAGATTATAAAAAGGCTTTTGAAGCGAACAAACTTTTAAATCAAGTAAAAGATAGCATCTATAACTCAAAAAACTCTAAAATAATTGCGGAGTTTGATGCGAAGTACAGAACTATTGAACAACAACGTGAAATAGACTTGCTAAATAAAAATGAGCAGTTAAGAAACCTTGAATTGAGCAAGCAAAAACAACAACAAAACTTTTTATGGCTAGGGCTTTTATTGTTACTTATAATAGCATGTATTCTATTGTTTTTTATCAGTCAAAAGAATAAGAAGAACAGAATTATCCTGCATCAAAAGAAGGAAGTTGAACTAAAGAATAAAGAGATTACGGATAGTATTAATTATGCTCAGCGAATTCAAAATGCATTATTATCATCCGAAGAGCTTTTTAAAAATACATTTAATGAGCATTTTATACTGTTTAAGCCAAAAGACATTGTAAGTGGTGATTTTTACTGGATTTCAAAAACTACTAAAAACGAAGTTTACTTCTGTGTGGCTGATTGTACGGGACATGGTGTTCCCGGTGCTTTTATGAGTATGTTGGGTATAGCATTTTTAAATGATATTATTAGTAGCGAAAAGGAACAGACAACCGGAGAAGTGTTGGATGAATTACGCCAAAAAATTACTTATCATTTAAGTTCGTCTCATGCAAACGGTACCAATGACGGTATGGATATTTCGTTATGTAAGTTAAATATAAATACCCGTGAGTTGGAATTTTCGGGAGCCAACAATGCTGCTTATATTGTTTCTAATAACGAAATGATAAAGCTAAATGCAGATAAACAACCTGTTGGTTCATTCATAAAAAACACAAAAAGTTTTGTTACCCAAAAAATGCAACTGAAAAAGGGAGATTTAATTATGCTTCACTCTGACGGATATGTGGATCAATTTGGAGGAGAGAAAGGAAAAAAATTCAAAGTGAGCAGATTTCTTTCATTATTTCAATCAATTTTACATTTGCCGTTAACCGAACAAAAAGGAAAACTGGAAAACACTTTGGTTGACTGGATGGGAAATAATGAGCAGATAGATGATATTTGTGTGTTAGGGCTTAAAGTATAGTTTATTTCGGAGCATTTCTAAAGAGTAAAACTGCAATAACTCCATATAATACATTCGGAATCCAAACGGCAATCATAGGAGAAAATCCTGCATTGGTAGCAAAAGTTGTAGATACTTGCATAAATAGAATGTAAGAAAAGCTTAATAACAATCCTGCTCCAATGTGTAACCCAATTCCTCCTCTTACTTTTCTGCTGGCAATGGAGACTCCAATTAACGTCAAAATAAAGGTGGCAAAAGGAAAAGCGCCCCTTCTGTATTTTTCAATTTCATAAAAAGGCACTTGTGCACTTCCTTTAAATTTTTCGGACGCAATGTATTTGTTTAGTTCATAATAGTCCATGCTTTCTATACTATTGTCACGCTTTCCAAACTCATCGGGACTAAAGGTCATCACCGTATCCATTAATGCGCCTTGGGTAATAACTTCTCGGTCTTCTTTTATGTCTCTTATATAATAATTATGAATGGCCCATTTGTTTTTTACCGAATCCCAGCGGATGTAGTCAGAAGTTAGTTTTCTGGTCATTTCGCCCGTTTCGGCAAAAGTTTCTAGTGAAAACTTATAGCCAATATTTGAAATGTTATTATAGCTCTCAAAGTAAATGTAGTCGTTAGGTGTAATTTGTCGGTGAATATCTCTATCGTAATTTCTATAAGGGCTGTTTCTTATATAAGCTTCTTCAAAATCTAGTCTTACTTTATTAGCGTTGGGAATCATAAAGTTATTGAGGTAGAAAGATAAACAAGCGATAACAGTTGAAGCAATTAAATAGGGAAGAAGAAATCTTTTAAAGCTTACTCCTGAGGCTAAAATGGCTACTATTTCTGTACGATAAGCCATTTTTGAGGTAAAGTAAATTACCGAAATGAAAACAAATAATGGGCTAAATAGATTCGCAAAGTAGGGGATGAAGTTGAAATAATAATCAAAAACAATTGCTTCAAGTGGCGCTTTCTTTTCAATAAAGTCATCTAGCTTTTCTGAAATATCAAATACTACTGAAATGGATATGATTAAAAGCAATGAGAAGAAGAATGTTCCCAAAAACTTTTTAATGATGTATATGTCTAATAGCTTAATCATTTAATGAGTAAAGGTAACTATTTGGTAAACTCTATATCCAATGCACATTTAAAATGACCTTCAGGACATTCCTTTTTTCCGTGTAATCCACAAGGACGACAGTAAAGCGGTTTATTAATTTGAATAATATTAGAATTATCGCTTAATGGCCCAAAACCAAATTCAGGAAGAGTAGAGCAATAAACAGCACTTACATTTGCATTTACGGCTGAAGCAAAATGTAAAGGGGCAGAGTCATTTACATAATTCATTTTTGCATCTTTCATCAATGCAGCAGACTCCAAAAAGGAAAGTGTGCCGCAAAGGTTAATTATTTTCCTGTCAATATTGGTGTTAACTATCTGTGTGGCTATAATATTGTCATCAACTCCTCCAAGTAGATAAATTATTTTTTCTTGATCGAGTGTTTGAATAAGCTCATTCCATTTTTCTATGGGTAATTGTTTGGTAAACCAAACTGAAGAAGGCGCTATACAGTAGTAATCATCTTTTTTAAGTTTGTTAACTTTCTCAATGTCTTGAGCGGAAGGGTAGAGTTTTGGCTTAGCTGCAATTGCATCCGTAAGGTCTTCAATTAACTTTTGGTTTCTATCCACCTCATGAATTCCGGGTTCTATTTTATGATGAACCTTTTTGGTATAAAAGCGAGACAGAGGATTTTTATCAAACCCAATTTTGTGTTTTGCTCCTGACATAGCAGTAATTAATCCTGAACTAAAAAAACGATGAAGGTTAATTACCGTATCGTACTTTTCCTTTTTAACTTCTTTTATTAATCGATTCAGCTCTTTTCCTTTCGATTGTTTTTTATCCCAAACCAGAATTTTATGAATGAACGGATGATTCTTGAATAGTGTATCATTAGGTTTTTTAACCAATACATCTAGCTGAATATCCGGAAAAAAGGCGTGTAATTTTTCAAGTAATGCGGTGGCTAATACTACATCACCAATGAAAGCGGTCTGTATGACAAGTACTTTCTTAATAATTGTTGCTCAATATTTCTTTTTTTCGCTTACAACGTTCAATGGAATCAGAAGCTTTGTTTACGGCATCATTATTAATGCTGTATCTTACTGAATCTTGATAGTGACGAATAGCTTTGTCGTATTCTTCCAATGTTTCAAACATAATAGCGTATTCGTTATAGATAGTTGCTTTGTTAATTCCCGGTACTTTTAGTGCCTTTTCTAACAATTTTCCTAAATCATCATATCTTCCAAGTGTAGAAAGTAGAATAGCATAGTTATAATATACTGCACGATATTCAGGTGAATTCTCTAAAGCCAATTTGTAATTCTTTTCAGCCTCTACATAGTTTTGATGCTTGGTTTCGTAAATAAAACCTAAATGGTTGTATGCTTTACCAAACTTAGGGTTAGCAGTAATAATTTCATTTAAGGTTTTAATGGCTTGTTCAATATAATTATCCTTTATATCTCTATCGGCTTGCTGAAGCAGGGTTTCACATTTATTGATATCCATAGCTAAATAATTTTTACGAATTTATTAATTAAACAGCAACTTCATGCTCTCTTAAAGCATCGTTTAACGAAGTTTTTAAATCGGTACTTTCTTTTCTTTTTCCAATAATTAATGCGCAAGGCACTTGATACTCTCCGGCACTAAATTGTTTAGTGTAACTTCCCGGTATTACTACTGAACGTTCAGGAACTTCTCCTCTGTATTCAACTGGTTCATTTCCGCTAACGTCAATAATTTTAGTAGATTTTGTCAATACCACATTTGCTCCTAAAACAGCTTCTTTCTTTACATGAACTCCTTCTACTACTATACATCTTGAACCGATAAAACAACCATCTTCAATAATTACGGGAGCCGCCTGCAGTGGTTCTAATACACCACCAATTCCGACACCACCGCTCAGATGAACATTTTTACCTATTTGTGCACAAGAACCAACCGTTGCCCAGGTATCTACCATTGTTCCGCTATCTACATATCCGCCAATATTTACGTAAGATGGCATCATAATAACACCACTGGCTAAATAAGCTCCGTAACGCGCTACTGCATGAGGAACCACTCTGACACCAAGTTCTTTATAATTGGTTTTCAGTTTCATTTTATCATGAAATTCAAACGGGCCTACTTCAATGGTTTCCATCTGGCGAATAGGAAAATACATTACTACAGCTTTTTTTACCCATTCATTTACCTGCCATTTATCACCAATAGGTTCGGCAACCCTTAGTTTTCCTTTATCCAGAAGCTCAATTACTTCATTTATGGAAGCTTTTACTTCATCTGTTTGCAAAAGGCTTCTGTCATCCCATGCTTTCTCTATAATTGCTTTTATTCCTGTCATTTTTTACTATTTGAGCCTCCAAAATTAATAAACCATGTAATGAAAGGAAATTTTAGGGGTGAAATAGTGCGTTTTTATCTTTTAAATTT
>JAUHYR010000135.1 GCA_030426475.1 Bacteroidia bacterium | reverse complement strand
ACAAGAGTATAACTATAAAGACTTTAATGCTTTGGTGGTTACCCATGAAGCACCTGCTTATACGGAAGCACAAATAGACCCGATGTCTCCCATAAGTTATGATATTTACACCTTGCTTAGTGCTAAAAAGGGAAAGCGAGAACCTCTGGCCGAAGCAAAAGATGAATGCCATGCTTTTGGTTATCATTGGTATGAAACTACTGATGTAGAAGAGAACACCTATTGGATGTCCGGTGAATATGTATTTATAAAAAAGGGAACGGAGAATTTTGTAAACGACAAACTCCTTTCTTCCAACACAAGCTTTACCATAAAAGGAGAGGAGTACAAATTTGGAATAATGAGAACCTCTTTTGAAACACCTCCAAACCCTGACGGATATATTGATTGCCCAATTTATGCCTTACCCTTTTTATACAAAAGTACCTCACCAACCGTTTACCCGTTTTATGCGGGCGATGCTCCTTTAAGCTCTTGCTTTGAACAAGATAGCAGAGGCAGTTTAATATTTGTGTTAAACTCTGACGGTTGTGGCGCTTTTGTGGAAGACTTTAAAGAAGTAGAAAGCGGAGTGTTTGAATTTAAAGTAGGCATGGGTTTCCAGGACGGAGGCCTAAACGCCACCTTTAAAATTATACCTACTAAAAGTGGCTTTGATGTAGTAGATTTTGTAACGGAGGATATGTATGAAGGCTAATGTGGTTTTAAAAAGTTATATTAGTTCACGTAGAATAAAAAAATAATAGTTATGGATAAAGATTGTATTCCTTATGGCTCTGATGTATCGGCAGGTACGTTTGAGTGCCAAGATTGTGGTAAAGTAATAACTATGGGCTCAAGCACTTCGTTGCCGCCATGTAATAATACCGAAGTAGAACATGTAAAAAAGTGCTGGAAAAACCTAACCGGCAAAGGTGATGCCCCTGAAGACCCATATCCGAATAAGTAGTAGAAGTTTTGAAGAAGTCTAGAAAAGAAAGGACAATGCAATCAGTTAAAATTGTATTGGGATTTATGGCAATATTTTCTTTAGGGCTTATTTTTGACCATTATTTTATGCCTAAACAAAAGTTTATGAAAGATACTGCGACATCACGAATTAACACTTTGTTTATATATGAGCACACATATAGTTTATTAAAGCAACATCACCATCAAACATTATTCAAACTTAAACCAGGTTCAGTGAATATGGATTTAAGTGAAAACTTAATTCATAATAGTTCTAATGCTCTAAACCTACATCAATGGATACCAATGACAACACAGTTATGTCTTTGTATAGAAATTGCACTTAAGTTAATAATAAAAGAGCAAAATGGGATTGATAAAAGAGGTCATTATCTTCATGAATTATTTTTAGAATTAAACATGGAATCTCAAGAACAAATTATTGAATCAATGAGTGTTATGCATATGGTTGATAACAAATTAAGTAAGGATAAGAAAGAATTATTTTTAGATGTACTTAAAAGTCACAATAATGATTTTGTAGATATGAGATACTTATATGAAGAGTATAAGGGTGATGAAGATAATAAGGAAATTCATACTTATTTCTTGGAAGACTTATTACAGAAATTAAAAGAGCATATTTATATTAAGTATTTTCAAAAACAGGACGAACAGAAAGAATAGGCTCAACTTCGCCAGTTCGATGATTAAATGAGTCTAATTTTGGTTTCACTAACCAAGTTCCTGAGAACTTACCCTGATAGGTTGTTTTTATTTTAACAACTGTATCAATAGGCACTTCAATTTCAATTTGTTTCTTTCCATCCATATTATTATCTATTTAGCTAATACACAATGAAATAAAGTTTTTACTAATTCCTGCAACTTTGTCTCATAATTAATATAACCGTAAAAACGATGTTTTTAGGTGTCAATTAGTTAGCTAATTTTCAAGCAAAAGCAATATTATAATTTTAAATTAATCAATTTCCTTTTTAAAATTCTCACTAAATCAGAACTTTAAATCACAAGTTTACTGAAATTTTAATTCTTTTACTTATTTTATTGATATCCTTTTTATGTAGTAAATTAAAGAGTTTATAGGTAAAGCCAAAGTAATACCAAAGAGAAAGCAAAGTAAAGGTTAAGTAAAACTTTAGGTAAATCTATTTAGTATAATTTTAACATAAATTAAAATGTATTTTGTTAATAATTTATAGATTTGTGTTGTAAAAATCAATTATACCTTCTTAGGTTTACACAACAAAAAATAGATTTTTACGTATTAAATATTGGATATGTCTGAAGTTAGTAATCATAAGTATGAAAGCACCCTTACCGATTTTCCTTTTGTCACAGAACAGATAAAAGTGTCAAGAAATTCGATTAAGGCTAGACTTAATATTGTAAGCGGCATGGAAGGAGATTTTCATGTTTTCTTGATTCCTTCTATTAATGCTTCTGGTTACGGAAAGTCAAAAAAGGAAGCGCAAGAAATGCTAGAGCTTGACGTTCAGTTATTTCTTGAGTCATTACATAAGCTTAGTTTATCAAAAAAACATTCTGAATTAATAAAACTAGGATGGAAGCAAGAGAAAATTGCTCAAAAGAATTTCAGTAAAGCTTTTGTTGATTCTGATGGTATGTTACATAATCTTACCAATACTGAGGTCT
>JAUHYR010000071.1 GCA_030426475.1 Bacteroidia bacterium | reverse complement strand
ACCGGCTGGCTAGCCCTATTTTTTAGAACCAAAATCACCAAATATTGTTTTGAAGTTGGGTGTGGGGTGGAATAATTAAAATTAAAATATTAAATTTAGGCTCGAAACTAAGACAGGATAAGATATGACAACAGACGTAATAAGCAATATTTCAATTACTAAAGCTGATAAATCCAGAATCTCTGAAGTAGATTTTACTGACATCAAGTTTGGTAAAGTATTTTCTGATCACATGTTTGTAGCAGACTATAAAAACGGTGAATGGGGAAACTTACAAATTTTGCCTTACGGTAAAATAGAGTTTGCACCATCTATGGTAGCGCTACATTACGGACAAGCTTTGTTTGAAGGAATGAAAGCTTATAAAAATGATGCCGGTGAAATTTTATTGTTCCGTCCGGAAGAGAACTGGAAAAGAATGAACCGTTCTGCCGAGCGTTTATGTATGGCTGAAGTTCCTCATGATGTTTTTATGAATGGATTAACAGAATTATTACGAATTGATAATAATTGGATACCAACAACAGAAGGAAGTGCCTTATATATTCGTCCGTTCTTATTTGCTTCCGAAGAATTTTTAGGCGTTAAACCCGCTACCGAATATAAGTTTATCATTTTTACGGCTCCTGTGGGTGCATACTATTCCGAGCCTGTGAAAGTAAAAGTAGAAAGACATTTTACCAGAGCTGCCGAAGGCGGTGTAGGTTATGCTAAAGCTGCCGGAAACTATGCTGCTGCATTATATCCTGCCATGAAAGCACAACAAGACGGTTTTCATCAGTTAGTATGGACAGATGCCAAAGAACACAAGTATATTGAAGAAGCAGGAACCATGAACATTATGTTTGTGATTGACGGTGTTTTAATTACCCCTTCTTTAGAAAAGAAAACTACCCTTGCAGGTATTACCAGAGACAGCGTACTTACCATTGCTAAAGATTTAGGTATGGAAGTTCAGGAACGCCCGGTTTCTGTGGATGAAGTGATACTGGCACATGAAAGAGGTCAGCTGCAAGATGCTTTTGGTTGTGGTACGGCTGCTAACATTGCTTATATTAAATCTATTTATTGTAACGGTAAAGAATACGACTTAATTCCTGTTAAAGACAGAGAATACTCTACCCGATTTGCTTATACCTTAGACGATATCAAGAGAGGTAAAGGAAAAGATACGCACGGCTGGGTTTATAAAGTTTAGTCATATCTAATTATGGAAAATACAAATTACTTCATCTCACTTAAAAAGTAATTTGCACCGCTTTCTCATTATCATATCATTTGTGTTTTGTAGCAGCTTTGTAGTTGCTCAAAGCGAACGTATTGTGGTAAAAGGTAAGGTTTCTGAAAACCTAAAACCCATAGAAAATGCCCACATCACGGTACGTGAAAATTTTATTGTTCAATCTCAAAAAGACGGTAGCTTTGAGTTTAGAGTATGGAGAGGAACCAACTATAAACTTACTGTTTCGCATATCAGTTACGAAACGCAATACTATCAATTAAAGACAGATGGCAATTCACCGGATACTTTAGTGCTTAATTTTTCTCTAAAACAAAAAGCGTATTTATTAGATACCGGTTTTGTGGTGAAAGCTGAAGACTATGCTCCCGATACTGTTTTTAAAAGCCCCAGAATCAGTATTTCCGATTATGAGTTTTTTGAAGATAAGATGGTTTTCCTTGCCTATGAAAGAAGGCTGAATAAAGGCAGTGAGTTGTTACTGGTGGACCATAAAGAAAGCGTTCTTGCTAAAGTAAAAGTGGATGCAGAAGCTATTGAATTGCATAAAGATTATGCGGGCTACATCAATTTAGTATGTAAAAATGCCGTTTACAGAGTAGTGATTGAAGGAGAAGATATGTACATGGCTAAAATTCCGTTAGACCAATTTCAATCTTTGGTAAAACCTTGTTTAGATACCTTGCCCGGACGTATTTTGTTTTCGGATATTTATAGAAATCTGCCCAGACTAAAGTATTTTATGTACAATGTTTCCGATACTTCCGTTACCACTATTAAAGAAGTAATAGACGAAGACCAGGACTGGCAATACCATTTTGAATATTACAACTTAACCAATGCCGAAAAGGCTTACGCCATGCGATTGGCAAGACGAATGCCCGGTTTTGATAAATATGATGTAGCGGCAGCCATGACGGGCTTTTCTTCCGACTTTCTCTATGAACAAATATATGCGCCAATGTTTATTAAGGACGATACGCTTTGCCTGTTTAACTTTTATGAAAAAAAGTTGCAAAAGTTTGTAGACGATACGGTGCTGGTAAACGAAGTAGAAATAGACTTTCACCGCCCTTCGGGAGGAGAGAAGTGGAAACAGCAAATGCTGATGGATGAAATTACCCAAAAGATATATGCCGTTTTCTTAAAAGACGGCTATTACAGGCTAAAAGAAATTAGCTGGGCAACAGGCGAAGTAGTGGACGAATTTAAGCTGTTTAACAAATATGCCGAAGAAATAAAGGTGATGGAAGGCGAAACCTATTACATTTTCCGACCTTATGAGTCTATCTCTAAAAAATTCCTGTATAAAGAGCGATTGCCTTATTAAATGACAGTTTTTCATGCTTTTTGCATCCTCTGACATGTTTTTTGCATGAAACTTCATGCTTTTTGTATCAATGTTCATGTTTTTTCTATGAAACTTGATGCTTTTTACACCAACGTTCATGCTTTTTATATGAAGCTTGATGCTTTTTACACGAACGTTCATACTTTTTACATGAACCGCCATGCTTTTTTGATGAACGATGATGGTTTTAGGAGGAAAGAACAAGAAAAAGGGACTATTTCTGTTATTGGATTGATTTATAACGTAAATTTTAAATCATCATACTTATTCCTATTTTTGAAGTCTAAAGAATACAATTGAAAGATAAAGTAGCAATAATCACAGGTGCTTCATCCGGAATAGGTTTAGAATGTGCCAAGTATTTCTCTAAAAAAGGTATGAAGCTCGCACTGGCTGCACGTAGCCTGGATAAGCTAAATAAGTTGGTGGAGGAAATCAAAGCAAGCGGTGGAGAAGCTATTGCCATTCAAACGGATGTTACGGTGGTAAAAGACTGTGAGCGCATGGTGGACGAAACACTAAAGGCTTACGGAAGAATAGATGTGTTGGTAAACAATGCGGGTATTTCCATGCGTGATTTATTTATTGATACTGAAATTGAAGTGTTTCAACGGCTCATTGAAACCAATTTAATGAGCGCTATTTACTGTACTAAATTTGCCTTACCTCATTTATTAAAAACTAAAGGTAGTGTGGTGGGTGTTTCTTCTATTGCGGGTTATCATGGTTTACCGGGAAGAACGGCTTATTCTGCTTCTAAATATGGGTTGCAAGGTTTTTTAGATGCTTTACGTAGTGAGAACAGGGAAACAGGTTTACATGTATTGGTGGCTTGTCCCGGGTTTACGGCATCTAACATTAGAAACTCTGCATTAAAAGGTGACGGGACTTTACAAAAAGAATCGCCCAGAATTGAAGAAAAAATGATGCAGCCCGATGATGTGGCTCGCAAAATATACAATGGCATTGTAAAGCGCAAAAGACGTGTAATCATGACTTTTGAAGGTTGGTCGGCCGTTTACATTGGTGTAAACTTACCCGCTTTAACCGAAAAAGTGATTTACAATAAAATGAAAGCCGAACCCGATTCTCCCTGGATGATGAAAAAGTGGGAGAAAAATAATAAATCATGAGGCTGTTTTTAGCAGGCTTTATGGGTTGTGGTAAAACCACTGTTGGCAAAGAACTCGCAAAAGAACTCAACTTTCCTTTTTTTGATTTGGATGAAGAAATTGAAAAGGTTGCCGACCAATCCATTTCCTCTATTTTTAGTGAATACGGTGAAGAATACTTTAGAGAACTGGAAGCTCAAAAGCTAAGAGATACTATGCTGTTATCTGAAGATGTGGTATTGGCATTGGGTGGTGGAACGCCTTGTTATTATGACAATCTGTGGGCGATGCAATCGGAAGGGAAAATTATTTATTTACAATGTTCTACGGATACCTTGTTTGAGCGTTTGCAAAAAGAAAAATCGCTGCGACCTTTAATTAGTGATAAAGAAGATGAAGAACTGTTTTCATCTATTGAAAAATATCTTGCGCTTCGCGAAAAGTATTATCAGCATGCCGACTTAATTGTTGACTGTAATGGCAAGTCAGTAGAGGAAATTGTGGAAATAATTAAAACTGTTTTCCTCTAACCAATTCTGCCGCAAATGGGCAGTTGATGTTTTTTACCGTATAACTTGTGGTATTAGAACTTGAATTGTCAATGCTTAAATCGTTATCGGTAAGCCCCATTGCATTTAGCTCTGCACTTAAATTCATGGTGCCGTTTTTTTCTACATCAATCTGAATTTCGGTAGCATAAAAAAGTGTTTCAATAATTAAGAAGTTTCTGATTTTCTCTTTGTATCTGGTAAAGTTTTTTTCTTTTAATACCTCTAATTCTTTCACAATTTTTCTGCGAATAGGTCCGGTGAGTCGTCTGCTTTTTACACCTTTAAAACTAAACTGTTTTACTTTACTGGCTTCAACTTTGCCTGCAAGACTTAGGTTAATGCCCGGAATCTGTAGGTCACTATCGTTATTAATTCCACTATTAATAACCATATTTGGAAAAGAAGCATTTTCAAAAGCTACATTTTTTAGTTCGTTATTTAAAGCAACAATTTCCGGTTCAGGGATTTGAAAGACATCGGCAATGGTGTAGTTTTTAAAATCTAACGACTGAAAGATAAGTCCTTCCCAGTCCATTATTTCACCTATTTTAACGTCAGAAGTAGAGTAGGGCAATAAGTCCACCCCATACTCTCTTTCAAATTCTTTTCTTGCTAGCTGTGCCATGTTTTTTGTTTTAAATATAGTTTTTTAGTCTATAAGTTAAAAGTCCAACCCATTCATGCAGAATAATATACCAGTCTTGAAAAGCAGACAGACTAGGCAACAGTAAATGGTCGAAATTATACTTTCTTGGTCCTGCTTTATAATCTACAGGATAAATAATGCTGTTAATACCTTGCTTATCGAAACAAGCCTTAGCTCTTGGCATGTGATAAGCAGATGTTATCAAGAGAATATTTTCGTTTTCTAAATTCAGTTGTTTTAATAAAGCCTTTGTATAAAGCGCATTTTGAAATGTATTTTTAGAAAATGGTTCATTAATTATCTTGTCAGTATTGATGTTTAAGTCTTTAACAAAGTTTCGTGCAATGGTAGATTCTTTCATTTCGGGCATGCTTAAACTACCTGAACCACCACTTATTATCATATATTGATCAGTATTTTTTTGATGTTCTTTTAGCCCGTAAAGCAATCGGTCTATCGATTCCGCAAAGCCTGTTAATTGGGTGCTGTCATCATAGGCTACAAAACCTGCTAATACCACTATTGCTTTGTAATCTTCAGTAGTCGTTTGGTACTTTGGTTCTAGTAAGCGCATTACTTCAGAACTGATAAAAGAGTTTGAAAAGAAGTAAAAAACACAAAGCGTAATAATGATTCTTCTTTTTTTGTTTTTAGCGAAAATGCAAGAAATCAATAACAAAAATACCCAGGTAATGGGGCTTAGCATAAAGGTGAATAGTTTTGAAATGATAAAAAACATCTATGCGTTAATTTTTTTTGCCAGGTTTAGTGAAGCCATTATCCTATCAGGAATAGCAACTCCATCAATATAATTTCCTGAAATATAAAAATCGTTGTTTAGTTCTTCAAACTTTTTGACCTCTTGAATAATGCTTTCATGATTGAGGTGAAACTGAGGAATAGCATTTTTCCATAGGTGCGAATGTTCAAATTCAACATCTCCTTTAATAGTAAACAAGGTTTTTAATTCGCTAAACACAGTTTGTTTTATTTCTTCTTCATCTAATTCAAGTAGGCTTTTATCTCTTTCACCACCTATCATTACTGTCATTAAATGTTTGTCTTTTGGCGATTTACCGGGAAATAAATCACTATTAAAAATAATGCCCAAAAAATGATGCTTATCCATTGCTCTGGTGAGTACACCAAATCCTTGAGGTTTTTGCATACTGTTTTTTTGAATGGCTATTTGCCAAACATAAACAGGAGAGTAGTTAACTTTATGAAGAAAAGACAAGCTGCTATTAGTGTTAGCTAAAGTATATGCGGGAAGACAAGAAATAACTTTGTCAAACTCTAATAGTTCATCATTGCTTTTAAATTTTAATTGATAAACTTTTCCTTGCTTTGAAATAGATTTTATTTCTTGATTGTATTGAATGTTAATGTCTTTTGAAAGCTTTTCTAAAAATGATTGAAAGCCGTTTTTAAAAGCAATAATTTTATTTAGTTCCGGGCTTCTTCTGTTGTTTTTAAAGTGTTTGATGATACTTCCTGTTTGTTGATGTGCTTCCCAAAGTATTGGAAAACCATATTTAACGCTCATATTTTCAGGATTACTTGCATAAATACCCGTACAAAAGGGAACAAATAAATTATGATAGATTTCTTCACCAAAATGGTTTATAACAACCTCTTTAACGCTTGTTTGTTCATCCAGCCGACCAGGTTTAATTGAAAATTCTTTAAGTAACTTTAAAATACTAGAAAAGCTAATTAATGGATTTCCAAAAAGCGACAAGGGCGACATCGGTGCTTTTACAAATTTATTCTTCTTGAGTATGTATCTATTCTTAGCTAAAGCAGAAGGGTAAATCAAATCGTCTTTGGCAACCTTGTTTATTAATTCTAAAACTTCCTGATGCTTTAATTGAACGGTGTTTGGTCCAAGTTCAAATGCATATTCATTTACTGTTTTGCTCTTCACACATCCGCCTATCGAAGTGCTTTTTTCAAATACAGTAACCTCATACTTTTCTTTATCTAGATAATAAGCTAGGCTTATACCGCTAATTCCTGCTCCGAGTATGGCAATTTTCTGTTTCACTAAATGTATTTAAAGCATAAAGATAATTCTTGATTTATGTTTTAAAAATGAAAGAATTAAGCTATTGAAAATCAGTTTATTTTAAAATATTTTCAAAATATCGTGCAACCTTTTTTTGAACTGCTGTCATTAGGGTGTAAATCAAAAAAAATAAATATGAAAAAATTAATACTACCCATTGCTTCCGTTTTAGTTTTAGTGAGCAGCTCGTGTGTACGTATATATGATTCGCCTAATTATCATATAGTATCGGAAACTCGCTCGGTAAATCCGTTTACTAAGATTTTATTAAAAAACTCAGGAGATATATATGTTGACCAAAACACTTACTATTCTGTAAAAGTAGAAGCACCGGAGAATAAAATAAAAAATGTATCTACCGGTGTATTTGGAGATAAGTTGGTGATAGATGGAAGTGATATGAAAAAAGCCAGCGTTACTGTTGACTCATTATATGAAATAGAAAATCAGGGCTCGGGAGATATTTATACTGAAACAATTGTAACAGATAATTTTTACATCAATTCTCAAGGCTCCGGAAATATTGATGCCAATATTGTTGCAAATTATTCTATGTATTGTGATGTTTTTGGTTCGGGTAAAGTTTATTTATATGGAAACTCCAGCTACCAAGATGTTCTTTTAAAGGGTAGTGGTAATCTTTTCTCTGCTTCACATCATACAGATTATTGTAAAGTTTTTTCACAAGGTAGCGGAGACGTATATGTAAATGTTAGAGATACATTAGAAGTTACTCTTGAAGGTAGCGGAAATGTTATTTATAAAGGAAGTCCTGTAATTATTGCTACCATATCAGGCTCAGGAAAATTAATTAAAAACTAAAATTATTGAATATGAAAACAACAAGCTTATTTATAGCTCTTTTCTGTTCCGTATTAGTTTACGGACAGACCGAAGAAGTAATTATTAATTATAGTTCAAATGGAGAAACTACCGAACAGTCAAAACTGGAAGAATCTAAAAAAGAGAAACGAGAAGTACAGACTTTGTTTAATCCTGGAAAACTAACAGGCTTTAATGGAGGTCCAATTTGGAAGTCAGGAATATTAAACGACCAAACATCTTTCTGGTCGGGAGGATATTTAGTGATTGGCATAGACCATAAGTTAAATATTGGAGGGGCAGGTTATGGATTAATATCAACTGTAAATTCTAATTATGTTGATTATAATGGTAATGGTGGTTATGTTTTTGAAATGGCGTATGGCGGTGTATTGATAGAACCTGTGTTGTGGGATGATAAATTAGTACATGCTACTATTCCAATTTTATTGGGTGGCGGAGCAGCTTCAGCATCAAATGTCAGGGTTTATGATTTGGGTTGGAATGGCTATAATGATGCTACTGCTTTTTATGTGGCTGAGCCCGGAATAAATATGGAATTGAATCTGTTTAGACATTTACGTTTAGGTTTAGGCGGGAGCTACCGATTAGTAAGTGGTTCAAGTCTGATTAATACAACAGATTTTGACTTAAGTGGGTTTAATGGTAATCTTTCGCTTAAATTTGGCTGGTTTTAATCAACAAAATTGTCCGAGCATACTATTGACATACATAAAGAATTAGTCAACCGCTGCAAAAACGGTGATAAAAAAGCACAACAAGAATTGTATATGAATTATTCTTCGGCAATGTTTAATGTGGCAAACAGGATTCTCTGTAACAGAGAAGAAGCTCAGGATATATTGCAAGAAAGCTTTTTAGATGCTTTTATGAAAATGGAAAACTTTAGGGGTGATAGTTCTTTTGGGTTTTGGATGAAGCGTATTGTGATTAATAAATCAATCAATCGTTTAAAGAAGAATAAAGCGATAAATGTTGAATTGACGGAACAGGTTTATGTTGCCGATGAAGAGGAAAATGAAGAAGAGATTGTATATACAGTTGATGACATTAAAAAAGCAATGAGTTTATTGTCTGATGGTTATCGTTTAGTATTTCAGTTGTATGCATTTGAAAACCTGCCTCATAAAGAAATTGCAGAACAATTGGGGATTAGCGAACAAACCTCAAAATCACAATACAGCAGAGCTAAAAAGAAAATTAAAGAAATAGTCTTACAAAACTGAGAAATATGGAAAAAGATAATTTAAAAGATTTCATTCAGAAAAATAAGTCGCAATTTGAAGATGAGTTTAACCCTGCAAAAGGGTGGGATGACTTAGAACAGAAGCTTCCATCCTCAAAAAAGAGAAGCGGATTTGATTGGCTTAAAATAGCTGCGGCAGTGCTTGTTTTGTGTAGTGTAGGCGTTTGGTTAATGTATCAGCAAAACAATAAATCTAACATGATGCCTGAGCAAGTAGTTTGTTCACCTGAAAATGCTTCAAAAGTATCACCTGAATTATTGGAAGCAGAATATTACTATCAAACAGTGGTAAATGAAAAGATGAAACAAGTGCAACAGTTGACAGACGATAAAACAGTGTTAGCGGATGTAGAACACCTGAACAAAGAATATAATGAATTAAAACAAGAAATGTGTGAATGGTTGGATGATGAAAAGGTGATGGAAGCTATTAAAAAGAACTACCAGCTACGCATTGAAATAATGGATAATATTATTAAGGAACTTAAAGCATAAATGATGAAAAAGATTTATTTAATATGTACAACTCTTTTGGTCTTTAGTGGATTATTTGCTGCTGAAGATGATTATGAGAGTACAAAAACAATTATCAAAACGGTTGGTGTTTCTCAAGGAGCAACAGTAGAAGTTTACAATAAGTATGGTAACATTCATGTAAATACATGGCAAAAGGACAGCGTGAAAATTATTGTAGATGTATCTTCAGTTTCTTCTAAAGCTATTTATGCCGACAAACAGTTAGACCGAGTAAGAATAAACATTAGCAGCGTTACTCATTTTGTAGTTGCTAAAACTATTTATGGCTCTACAAGCTCTATTGACCAGGCAGTAAGTGATATCTTAGATTTAGGTCGTCAGCTAATGAGTTATCAATCAAAAGTCACTATTAACTATACTTTGTTTGTTCCGGCTTATGTTGATTTAAAAATAGAAAATCGTTTTGGTGATGTTTACATTCCGGCTATTGATGGCAAAGTATTTATTGACCTTTCCTATGGTGATTTAAAGGCAAAAGAAATTAAAAATGCAGGAGATGTATCTATAAAATATTCTAACGGAAGCTCAATAGATAAGGTGTCAAGTGGTAAATTAAAAATTAGCTACTCTGATATGATTTTTGAAGAATTGGTTGATGTAGATTTGGAATTGCGGTCATCTGATATTATGATAAATCATGCAGCTAAAATACTCCTTACATCTAATCATGATAAAATTACCATTAGTGATTTAGGAGCAATTGAAGGGACAACCAATTTTACTACTCTCAAAGTATATCAAGTGGAAAAAAGCATGAATCTTAACACTAAATACGGAGAAGTGTATGTCAGTAAATCATTACCAAGTTGCACAGCAATGAAACTCAATGGCTCTTATACAGATTATACGATTAATTTATCTCAAGAGTCTTCAGCAACCATTTCAGTTACGAATGATGCTTCTAGTGTTATCATGCTTCCTACAAAAGCTGAAATCAGTAATCAATCTTCTACACAAGAATTTAAAGTTGTTGAAGCAAAATTAGGTGCAGGCGCAACTAGTATTTCTATCATGGCAAAATCAAGCGATGTAAAGATAACCAGACAATAATTGTAAATTTGCTCGTTATCAATTATCTATGAGTAAACTTATTACTTTCACGGTAGCCCTATTTTCCGGCTACCTTTTGTTTTCTCAAAACATTACTATTAGCGGTAATGTAAAAGATGTTGCTAGTGGTGAAGATTTACTTTTTGCTACAGTATATATTAACGGAACCAGCATTGGAACTTCTACAAATGAATACGGTTTTTTCTCTATGACTTTTGATGAGTCTAAAGTTCCCGGAGAAACAATAGAACTGGTTGTTTCTTACATTGGCTACGGAACAATTAAGCAAACTCTTGAGAAAGGGACAAATCATAAGCTTGAGCTGAAGCTACAATTCGAAGAAAATAATTTGGATGTGTTTGAAGTTTCTGCCGAAAAAACTAAGGCAGAAGATAATTTAAATTCCACTCAAATGAGTGTTATCCAAATTCCCATGAAGCAGATTAAAACTATTCCATCAATCGGTGGAGAAGTAGATATTATTAAAGTGATGCAACTCATGCCCGGAGTTGCCGGTGGAACTGAAGGTACTACAGGAATGTTTGTAAGGGGTGGAGATGCCGACCAAAATTTGGTTTTACTGGATGAGGCGACCGTTTATAATGTTGGTCACTTATTTGGCTTTTTTTCAGTATTTAATCCTGATGCAATTAAAGACATGACCATGATAAAGGGTGGTTTTCCTGCCAATTATGGCGGGAGACTTTCTTCTATTTTGGATATTCGAATGAATGACGGTAACCTGAATAAGTTTCATGGCTCGGGAGGAATCGGCTTGCTTTCATCTCGTATTACCTTGGAAGGTCCTGTGGTTAAAGATAAGGCAGCTTTTGTTATAGCAGCAAGACGAACTTATATTGATCAATTTCTGAAGTTATTTAATCTTGTTTTACCTTATTACTTCTATGATTTAAACTGGAAATTTAACTATAGAATTTCAGATAAAGACCGACTTTTCTATAGCGGATACTTTGGTAATGATATCCTAAAGTTTGATAACAGTGATTTTGATGAGCCTGATTCGGCTCAATCCATTTTTGGTTTTGGCTTTCAGTTAGGAAACTTGACCAATACAGTAAGGTGGAATCATATTTATAATGATAAAATGTTTTCTAATGTTTCATTGATTACCACCAAGTTTAATTATGACATTAACGGAAAATTGGATGCCAATAATCTTCTAATCAAATCGAAAGTTACTGATGTGGGAGCGGTAGGTGATTTCAATTATTTTAAAGATGAACGAACAACAGCCAAGTTTGGCGGAAGTGTGATCAATCATTCGTTTCGACCAAATATTATCAGTACAGCGGGAGAGATTTCTGAATTTTTGGGAGACAGAGAAGGAGATAAGATTGATTTTCAGGAGTTGGGTGTTTACGGAAATGTGGATTATGATTTAATTCCTTATGTTTTTAAAATTAATTACGGGTTACGATTATCCGGAGCTGTAGTTAAAAATCATGTGTATGGTGGAATAGAACCAAGAGTTTCAGTAAAATATTCATTAAACGAATACAGCTCAGTAAAAGCAAGTTATTCCAGAATGAAACAATATATGCACCGTGTTTCCAGTAGTACGGTTTCTTTACCTACTGATTTGTGGTATCCGGTAACCGATAGTGTAAAACCACAACGAGCCGATCAAATTGCTGTAGGTTATAACAGAGTATTTAAAAAAGCGAATCTGAATTTTACGGCAGAAGCCTATTACAAATGGATGGACAACTTAATTGAATATCGTGAAGGTGCGGTTTTAATTCTTAATGACAATTTTGAAAGTGAGTTAGTTCAAGGCAAGGGAGATGCTTATGGTTTTGAGTTTTTGCTGAAAAGAGATGAAGGAAGATTTAACGGTTGGCTCGGTTATACACTATCTTGGAGTACAAGAGATTTTAAAGAATTGAACCAAGGCAAAACCTATTTTGCTAAGTACGACAGAAGACATGATATTTCTGTAGTATTAAATTACAAATTGAGTAAACGTTGGAGTTTTTCTGCTGTTTGGGTGTATTCTACAGGTTATCGGTTTACGGCACAAATAGGTCAGTATTTAGTGCCTAATCCTGCTTTAAACGGAGTAGATGTAATTCCGATATATACTGATAGAAATGCCGTTAAAATGTCTCCTTCTCATCGACTGGATTTGAATTTTGTGCTTGGTCCAAAAAAAGAAAAGAAGTTTAACGATGAGTGGCATTTTGGTTGCTATAATTTTTACAACCGAGCTACCCCTTATAAAATTGAAATTGTACCCAAAGATGACGGAAGTGTGGGGTATAAATACCAGCAACCTGGTTTATTTGGCTTCCTTCCGTCAATAGCCTATAACTTTAAATTTTAAGAAAATGAAGATATTTAAGTTAGCAATTATTTTATTTAGTGTGCTTTTAGTGTTAACTAAATGTACTCCTAAACCTTTAGATATTGAGCTACCACAATTGGAACCAAAACTGGTGATTGCGTCACAGGTTATTCCAGGGCAAATTATGTTGGTAACGGTTACGAAATCATTTGGTGCATTGGAGTATCAGCAAGATGCGGGAGATACTACCGGAGCCGATAGTAATCTGTTAGCCCAAATTTATGTAGATAGCGCTTTAGTAACCATTTCATACCGAGATAAAATAGATACGCTTTTTGGTATTGGTGCAGGCGTTTATGGTAGTATTAATACTCCTCAATACTTGAATGAAGACTATCGATTATATGTGTATGATAGAAAATCGGGATTGAGCATTACCTCTACAGCACGAATGTTACCTTTTGTAGGGTTTCAAAACGTAACGGCAGAGCGAAGCAATAATGGTCAGCTTACGTATATTGATGCTAAAATAGATTTTACGGATAGGGAAAACGAAGAAAATTACTATATGGTTAACTTCTATGGACAGGCGGATACTTCCTACAGTGGTAATTTG
>JAUHYR010000070.1 GCA_030426475.1 Bacteroidia bacterium | reverse complement strand
AAACACTTTGGTAAATTATAAAGAAAAAAACAATCTACTTTATGCCGACCTAGACAACGCCAAAGCCATTGACCCTAAAAAAGTAACACCAATATGGCAAAAAGCCCAAGAAGTAAAAACACTCTCCGCTGAAATGATTAGTTATTTGGATATGCTTAAAACAAAGCTGATTAAAGAAACCGATAAGTTGGAGCAGCAAACAGCAGATACCATAACGCTGAAATCTGTTACCAATAAAGATAACTATGATATTCCAACGCTTTTATTAATTGGTCAAAGTGAAGATGGCTCTAATGGAATAGCAAGGGAGCTAAAAGAAAAATTGATGGATTATAAAACATCTTTAACCAATATTGTAGATGAAAAAGACAGAGCTTCATTAAAGCTAGATATAAAAACGGAAGACGTATTGACACATGAGGGTCAGCAAAATTGGGAAGTAGCTACGTTTTACAACACTCCGCTAGCGGCAACTATTACGCTTTTATCTAAAATACAAACAGATATAAAAAATGCCGAACATGAAGTAATCAGCAAGCTTATGCAGTCTATCAGCAAGCGTGATTTTAAGTTTGACACTATTGCGGCAAAGCTTATTCCCACTTCCAGTTATGTGATGTTAGGAGAAAAATATGAAGCAGATGTTTTTGTGGCGGCTTTTAGCACTACACAAAATCCGGAAATTTATATTGGAGAATATGATTCTGCCTCTAACTCATTAAAAACTATTTTAGATACCGTATCGGTAACCAAAGGCATGGGAAAATATTCCGTTCCTACCAATAAAGAAGGTTTTGTGAGCTATGAAGGTATGATAAAACTAAAGTCTCCTATGGGAGAAGTGAAAAATTATCCTTTTAAGTCTGAGTATATTGTTGCAAAACCAAGCCTGGTAGTATCTCCTGATAAAATGAATGTTTTTTATATTGGTCCAAAGAATCCGGTTTCTATTTCCGTGCCGGGAGTGGCATCAGAAAATTTACAGGTGAACATTTCTTCGGGAAGCATTAAAAAGGTAGCCAACGGAAAATATGAAGTTACTCTTTCTAACGGTGCACCTAAAAATGTATCTGTTTCGGTAAGTGCAAAAATGCCTGACGGAACCACAAGAAGTATGGGAAGCATGCCTTTTGTGGCTAAAAAACTGCCTATGCCACAGCCTTATATCAATAAAAAAACAGGACAGTTTAGTACTAATACTGCTCAATTAAAAGCCTATTCCACTATTTATGCAAGCTATGGTGATGACTTTTTATTTCAAGGCTTGCCGCTAACTATTGTAAAATGTAAAATAGAATTACTAAAAGGCAATATGCTTGAGCCTGAAGTGAAAATAAATAACGGTTCTTTAAAAGACAAAGACGTTATCAGATTATTTGACAAGGCAAGAAAAAATGACCGTCTTTTCTTTTCTGAAATATGGGTAACGGATATAACGGGCAGGCGATTTCAACTAGAAGGGGGAATTCAGATAAAAATAAATTAATTTCTGTTTTATTCTGGATGCTAAAAGCCGGGAAATTTCTCGGCTTCTTTATTTATTCAAAATCACTTTTCTAGTGGCAACCTCTTTTTCTGTAATGATAGCTATTGTATATACTCCATTGGGTTGATGAGTTAAGTCTAGTTCTATTCTATCAAACTTAGTAGTTAACTTTTTAACCATTATAGATTCCCCTAGCATATTTGTAACTACAAGTTCAATTTGTGATGTTTCCTTTAAATCAAAATCAACGAAATATTTTCCATTGGAAGGATTTGGAAATACAGAAAATGTACTTACCGTATTAAATTCATTAACAGCCGTATTAGGTGTATATAGGTCTGATTCCCACATGCCTCTTCCGTAAGTGGCGGCTCTGATTTTACTTGAACCGTAATGAATTTCTAGTTCGTTTACAATTACTGGCGGTAATCCTGTATTATAAAACACCCAATCACTTAAAGAATTATCCCTATAATAAACACCAATATCAGTTCCAATATATAAAGCATCATTAGTTGAGTTATCATCATACTCAATACAATTTACGGGAATGTTTGGGAGCGTTCCTGAAATATTAGTCCAGCTTTGTCCTGCATTGGTTGTTTTATATACTTTCTGACCTGCCAAAAACCCGGAAAATACTATCCATGCAGTATTAGGGTCTGTTGCTGAAATTGCAATATAAGATATAGATAAGCTAGGCAAGCCGCTCGAAACATTAGTCCATGTGCTTCCACCATTGGTGGTAACATTAACGGTGTTGTAACTTGAAGCAACATAAATATAGTTAGGGTTTGACTTAGAAATATCCATGGAATAAGTGGTAGGTAATGCGGTAGAAATATCATTCCAGGTTAACCCGCCATCTATTGATTTTCTTACTTCCTGACCACCATAGTATAAGATTCTATGATTGGTCGGATGCATTACCATTGGTGCCATCCAATAACCCATGCCGGGATTGATAGGCGTAAAACTAGCTCCACCATTTATTGATTTTGCATAATTTCCATATTGATAAGAAGCATAAACGGTATCTTCACTAGTATAATCTACAATGGCTTCAGTTCCGTCATTGCTATATACTTTAGACCAAGAAGATACACTTCCCATAGATTTTAATGTACCACCGTCTTGCCTTCCTCCATAAATGACATTAGCATTGGTAGCAGATGCTCCCATTCTATAAAACTGAATGAGCTGAAGCCCGTTATTCATTGACACAGCAAATTGCTTTATTTTATATACTCCTCCGTCATTTGCGCCAATATAATTTATTCCATTGGGTAAAAAAGTGACAGCATGTTGATCTACGTAATTATTTGTTTGCGTTGTCCAGTTAGTTCCTTCATCTGTGGTAACTGCAATAGATGTACCTCCTACAATTATTCGGTTGGTATCTATTGGTGAAACTTCCAGTACACCTGTCCAGTAGCCTAAAAAATTACTGACCTGAGATTTTGTAGCACAGTTCATTTGAGTAAATGTATTTCCACTATTTGTACTTTTATAAAGAAGTCCATTATTACTTAATTCAGAATAAAGTACATACACATTATTAGGAGCTTTAGGTGTAACAGCTAATGAAACTCTTCTGTATTTATAATTAATGGTTGAATTAAAAATGGGTGAACCTACCACATGATTCCATGTTACTCCTCCGTCAATAGATTTGAAAATGCTATCCGTAACAGCATAAACTATATTTTTATTGGTAGGATGATATTCTACATCCGTTACGCTACCTTCTTTTGTTTTATTCCAAGTAGCTCCTCCATCTGTTGTTATATAAATTCCTTTGCTGGTTGCGGCAATTAAAGTAGCAGGAGCATTGGTATTCATAATAAGCCTTCTGAATGTTAACCCTTGGTCTAAACTCCAAGAAAAGCCTGTAGGGTTCCATGTGTTACCACCATTTGTCGATTTCAAAACTCCCATAGTATAACCATAAAAAGTATTTGAATAAGCCCAGCCAAAATTATCTCCGGTTGCCACATAAATTTCATTGCTATTGGTAGGGTTTATTACAATATCCGCAACATTTATCACAGGCATATTGTTAGACATATCTGTCCATAACCCACCGCCATTGGTTGTTTTCCATACTCCGCTAGTTGCACCTCCTAACCAGTAAGTATTAGTATCGTTTGGGTCGATGATAATACAGTTTACTCTACCCGCATAGTTTCCCGCTCCTAAGTAGGTCCAGTTTCCGGTTGATAATATATTTTTTGAGCTTTTATTTCTTTCGGCTTCTTCTGAGTAAGCTTGCCATGTTGCATTTGGATTAGGAAAATATCCTGATGGGTAAACTCTTGGCTCCATAAATGCTTCCCAACTTTTAAAATGTTTCCAGTCGGTATCTTCACTAAAATCAATTTTCTTATTAGAAAAATATTGATTCATTTCATCTCTTATTTCAAAAAAGTTTTTACCATTCTGAGCAAAAGAACTACTATTTAACGATGAAAAGAAGAATACGAGTAGAATAACTTTAAAAAGTTTCATGATGTAATTATTTGGCTTTAACAAACTTACTTAAAATAAATTGTTGTTGCAATTAAGTCAGTTCCGTATCTGTGATTTTGGTTCATCAACAAATTCTTCTATCTTAGGTTAAAATTAGTACATGCCAAAATACCTTTTTCCCTCCTTCACTTTTCTTTTACTTTTTATTATTTTAAGCAGCTTTACCTCATCTGAAAACAAGATGGCGCTTACCATTTGCGAAAAAATGTTTTTTCAAACCAAAAAGATTAACTCCATTTCTTTTGAAATAAAAAAGACCGAAAGAATAGAAGGAAAACTCATTACTCAAAAAGCAAAAATTGATTTTAATAAAAAGCCTTTTCAGGTGTATGTAAAACAAGAATTTCCGACAAAAGGAATGGAAGTGCTGTATAATGCCGAAACCAATAAAAAAGAAGCACTGGTAAACACTAATGGCTTTCCTTGGGTGAATTTGAAGTTAGACCCTATGGGAAAAACCATGCGAAACAATCAGCATCATACCATTTTTGAGTCGGGATATGATTATGTGATTAGTGTTTTAGAGTTTTTGGTGCAAAAGCATTATGCTGAAATACATTCTTTGGTATTGAAAAAAGAAGATATGCTTTACAATGGCTATGAGTGTTCTCAAATTCAGTTTATCAACCCGTATTTTAAATACATAAAATATACTGCCACTATAGAAGAAAGCATACTTGACATTGCTAAAAGATATAGAATTAGTGAGTACATGATATTAGAAAAAAACAGCGGTTTATCGTTTCATGAAAAGTTGAAAATAGGGCAAGAGATTATTATTCCTAATGAATACTCTCCTAAAATGATACTATATGTATGCAAACAAAATCATGTGCCTATTTTGATGAAAGTATATGATGAAAAAGGCTTGTACGAACAATACGAATATTCTAATATTGTTATTAATCCAAGCTTTAGCACTAACGAATTCACCGAAGATTTTGCCGAATACGACTTTTAGGATTATCTAACTAGGTTTACACTTTATTCAACTAAGTTTTGCTTAAACTGAACTAAGTTTGCCTTTAACTAAACTCACTTTTGCTTGAACTGAATTAAGTTTACCTTTAGCTGAACTCACTTTTGCTTTAACCAAACTCAATTAAACTTAAACCAAACTAACTTTGACTTGAACTGAACTAAGTTTACCTTTAACTGAACTCACTTTTGTTTTAACCAAACTAAGTTAGACTTAAGCTGAACTCACTTAGACTTTAACCAAACTCGATTGAACTTAAACCAAAATGGGCTAGAAGCAAGCAAAACTGACAAATAAGCCCTTATTTGTTGGTTGTTGGACTAATAAAGCTAATTAATTGGTATAAAAATAGGTAAGTGAAGTTTCATTTTATCTAATAAAAAAGCCCCACAAATGTGAGGCTTTTTTTGCTCCCCCTCTTGGGCTCGAACCAAGGACCCCATGATTAACAGTCATGTGCTCTAACCAGCTGAGCTAAGGAGGAATGTTATCGTAAGAACGATTTTGGGAGTGCAAATATATAATTATTTCAAAAAAGTGAGCAAATTATTGCATTTTTCTACTTTCTGTATATCCAGTATTCGGGATTTAGCTTGGTAACGCCCTGCCATATTTCTAAATGTAATTCTCCGCTATTTGCGCCCGGTTCTACCAGCAATTTACCTAAACTTTGCTTGGTGGTTACTTTATCTCCTTTGTTCACATACACTTCACTCAAATAAGTATATACACTCAAATATTCTCCGTGACGCACAAAAACGGCTTTCCCTTCACCGGGTATAATTACTACAGAAGTTACTTCTCCGTCAAAAATGGAACGGGCAATGGCTTTGTTTGATGTACTAATGTCTATCCCGTTATTTTTTAGCATTACTTGTTTTAACACCGGATGAGGGTGCTCACCGTATTTACCCGTAATTACACCTTGCTCTACCGGCCAAGGCAATTTTCCCTTGTTGGCGGTAAATGAATTAGAGATTAGTTTCGCTTCGGGAGTCAGCGGAAATTCATCTTTGGGAGTAGTGGATGATGGATTTTTCTTTTTGGCTGCTTCTCTAGCTTTTCGTATTTCCTCTTCTATAATTTTCTTAATGGCATCATCCAGCTTTTTAGCGGCTATTTGTTGTTTTTTTAGTTCATCTCTTAATTCTTTTTCTTTTGAGCTAAGCGTATTTACAACGGATTGTTGTTTTTGCTTATCTTCAGAAAGCTTTGAATTTTCTTTTTTCTGCTCATCTGCCAGTTGTTGTTTTTCTTCTTTTTTGGCTTTTAAGGTTAATATTTCTTTCTCTAATTTTTCTTTGGTTGCCAAAATAATGTCTGCTTGCTGGTGTCTGTAATTGGTATATTGTTGCAGATATTTTAATCTTTTGTAAGCCTGGTTAAAATCATCTGAAGAAAACACAAACATTACTCTATTATAGGCATTGCGGTTTTTGTAAGCATAGTAGATAAGTTTAGCGTATTCTTGCTTTAGAACCTCAATGTCTTTTTCCATAGCGGCAATAATGTCTTGCTGCCCTTTTATCTGGTTGTCAAGTAAACTAAGTTCTTTATTAATGGTTTTGATGAGTTCGTTTCGGGTCTCAATTTTTTTATTGAGCTGATTCAGTTCCTGCAAATTGGCCTCTTTGGTTTTTTGAGTTTTTTCCAATAGTTTATTGGTATAGCTAATGTCTTTTTGCAGCTTCGATTTTTTCTTTTCTAAATCTTTTTTGGATTGCGCAAAGCCACTACCTACAAATAAAAATAAGCAGAATAAAGAGAGAATAATATTATTGGAAAATAATTTGCTCATATTTTTCCGGTATCCTAAACGAGAAGTTAGACGGCTCGTTTACGGTTACTTTTGTTATTTCAAGGTCTAAGTTAGCGGTTTTTTCTGATTCAACCGTAATGTCTATCTTATGAGTTATTAACTGCCCGCCTTCATCAGTAAAGTTTGAATACACTGCCTCCAGCGACTGGTTTTTAACTAAATCAAGAAGTTTAAGCTTTTCTATTTTATAGGTTTCTGCATTTAACCATAGCGCTTGCACAAAGTCTGATTTAGCTTTATCTTTATTTTCTGCTTTACGCAGTTTTCTTTTTTTAATGGTGCTTAGATAGTATTTATCCTCTTCTGTTTTACACCAGATTTTGTCTTGTTCAAACTCTAGCGCATTGCCCAATAATATCTGCTGAAAGGTTTGATATTCTGCCTCTACTTGCAGAATTTGCTCAATGTATTCGTACGTTCCGGTAAAGTATTTTTTATTTATTTTATCCATAAAGAAGATGGAGTCTTTCGTTAGCATTACTCTTGCTCCCTCTATTCTTAGGGCTTTTGGAGTAATAGAAATCCATATCACACTATCTTTTTTAATATTGATAAATGCTTTGAAGCCGTTTGACTTTCCATCAGCTTCTATCTCTACATTTGATTTTAATGAAAGCCAATCAAACTTGAATTCACTTTGATGTGCCAACTCAATTAATGATTCACAATCTTTAGCAACAGCCTGCTTTTTTTGAACTTCCTTTTGGGCTTTACATGAAAACAGTAATGCGACACTCAGATAAAAAAGATATTTAGCTGCAAACAATTTATTCATACAGCTTTTTATCATTTATTTTTTTGTCGATTAAATCGGATGCGCCACCGGCAGCTTTCGCCTTTTTCCAATATTCTAAAGCTTTTGATGTATTACCGTTTTGGTAGTAAGCATCTCCAATGTGCTCCAAAACTTCACCACTGGTAGCTCCTCCGTTTTGCTCGGCTTTTAAAAGCCATTCGATAGACTCATCGTATCTTTTAAGCTTGTACAATACCCAACCATAGGTATCTAAAAATGTAGCTAAGTTTGGTTCAAGTTCTATTGATTTAGCTGACATTTCCAACGCCTTTTCTAACTTCTCACCTCTAACAGATAAATAATAAGCGTAGTTATTTAATACAAAGGCATTTTTAGAATTTGTTTTCAAACATTTATCAAATGCAGCATCCGACTTTTCGTGCATTTTCAAATTATGGTAAGCTTCTCCCATGTTAGAGTAAAACTCGCTTGCCATTATCGGGTTATCCAATACTAAATCTTTTCCTGCTTCTAAGCTTTCAACAGCTTTTTCATAGTTCTTGGTTTGATTGTTTCCTATTCCGCTCATTAAGTATGGAAGTGGTTGTAAAGGAAACAGCTCCATCGCTTTGTCACTTTCTTCTACCAATGATTTAAAATCATTTAATTCTGAGTCTAACAATAACACCTGACCCCAAATCGGAAATTTATCTTTTTCAAGTTCTAATGCTTTGCGGTAGTTTTCTCTTGCCTCTTCCAGTTTTTCCTCACGATACAAAAAGTCGGCATAAACAGTATATGACTTAGCATTTTCCGGGTGAACTTCAATCAGCTTTTTACTTAAACTGAAAGCCTGTTCTTTTAGTTCAGGATAATACTCTGTTATTTGATAATACGAAAGTAAAATTTGAACTTTTGCATCTACTTCCAAATCAGGGCTTTCAAAGGCAATACTCAAATGCTCAAATGATTTTTCGTTTTCTTTTTTTGCTTTATAATAATCGGCTAAAGAAAGGTGAGTATATGGGTCGTTAGGATCTTTTTTTAATATCTCATCTAAAATTTCAAGTGCTTCATCTTCTCTTTCATTCGTTAAATAAAGGTCTGCTAAAACTCCCAAGTATCTGGTTTCATCAGGATAAGCTTTAATTAGTTTTTTTAATTCTGCAGCAGCTTTATCTACGTCATTCATTCGTACGTAAGCCTTTTGCTTTTGTAATGAAACTTCTTCGGTAATACCTACTTTTTGTTCAAGTTTATTGTAAGTATCAATTGCTCCTTTATAATCTGTTTGATAAAGTTGTAGGTTGGCTAATTCAAAATACAACTCATAATTAGATGGATTTTTATCCACTAAAATTTGATATTGCTTAATTGCCTCAGGAATATTTGAACTTTTTTGAAGACAGTCTGCATATAATAATCTATACCAAAAATTATCTCCATCTAAGTCCACTGCCCTTTGAACAACAGGAAGTGCCATATCTGTTCTTCCCACCATACTAAAAATGTTTGCCATTTCGTAATATGGTGCAGGCTCTTTAGGGTTGATTTTAGTACATTCCTTATACATGGCGGCTGCCGTTTCATAATTTCCCAGCATTTTTTCTTTGCTGGCATTGATATACATATAGGTAAATTCGGCTTGCTGTCTGGAGCTTAGCTCTTTTCCTTGCGGAGAAGTAGAAGACGCAACCTCTTTTGTTTTCTTACAAGAAGAAAAGAAAAGAAGTGCTGTAAATATGACTATTAAATATCTCAATTAATTATTTGATTAAAATCTCCCACACTCAGTTCTTCTGTTTTTTTAGAAAGTTCTGCATTATTTCCAATCATAGAATTTTTCATTACTACATTACTCAACTTTGAACTTTTTTGGATAATTGAATTTTCTATTACACTGTTCTCAACAATAGTGCCATCACCTATTGAAACATGAGGACCAATTACTGAGTTAGTTAAATGTACGTTTTTGCCAATAAAGCAAGGAGGAATGATAATAGAATTAACACTTTTTAACGAATCATCAACTATTTTTTGGTCTTTAATGTGTTCTAATACTCTGCTGTTGGTGTAAACTGTTGCATCTTTATTTCCACAGTCTAGCCACTCTTTTACTTCCCCTGTGGTAAATTTGCTTCCTTTTGCTTTCATATTCTCCAGCGCATTTGTCAGTTGAAACTCTCCTTTTTCTTTAATATTGTTGTCAATAAGAAACTGCAATTCGTTTTTTAAATACTCTCCGTCTCTGAAGTAATAAATCCCGATAATGGCTAAGTCAGAAACAAAAGTTTCGGGTTTCTCCACAAAATCTGTGATAACTCCTACTTCATCCAATTTTACTACACCAAAAGCTCTTGGGTCATCAATTTGTTTTACCCAAATAATTCCGTCTTGGCTATCATCTAATTTAAAGTCAGCTCTGAATAAAGTGTCTGCAAATGCCACTACTACTTTGCCTGATAAACTTTCTTTCGCGCAAAGAATAGCATGAGCGGTTCCCAAAGCTTCTTCCTGATGATAAATTTTTCCAACGGCTCCAAGGTCTTTAGCCACTTCTAACAAATGCTGTTCAACTTCTTTTCCAAAATCACCAATGATGAAAGCTATTTCGTCCACTTTTTCATTACATACCTCTGTTATATCTTCTACTAATCGTTGTACAATTGGTTTTCCGGCAACAGGAATTAATGGCTTAGGAACCGTTAAAGTATGCGGTCTCATTCTTTTTCCTATTCCTGCCATGGGTACTATAATCTTCATTTTTACTTTTTATTAGATGTTTTAAAATTAAATCTCCATATTACTTTACTCCGGTACTTCCAAAACCTCCTGCACCTCTCTCCGTTTCTTCTAAACTATTTACTTCATTCCATTCAATGGTTTCATGTTTTGCAATTACCAATTGTGCAACTCTTTCTCCGTCTTCTATCAAAAAGTTTTCGTTAGACAGATTAACTAAAATCACTCCTATTTCCCCTCTGTAATCTGCATCAATCGTTCCGGGTGAGTTGAGTACGGTAATTCCCTTTTTAAACGCTAATCCACTTCTCGGACGAACCTGAGCTTCATATCCAACAGGCAGTTCTATAAACAAACCTGTCTTTACTAAAGTTCGTTCAAGCGGTTTAAGTATGATGCTTTCATCAAGGTTTGCTCTTAAATCCATTCCTGCCGAAGATGCAGTAGCATATTGCGGAGTAGCATGTTTAGATTGATTAACTATTTTAACTTGCATGTACTGATTTTTTTGGCTTTTCTATGATATACACAAAAGCGACAAACAAAACGAGATATAGTGAATGTACTATTAAACGTAACGTCTGACTTTCTATATTTATCAAAACAGTGAGCAAATATAGGAAAAGCGAAAATGTTATGTAGAATATAATTTTCTTAAGGTTGTACGGAACAGGATAATGCTTTTTTCCCCAGTTATATGAAACTACTGCCATAATTAAATAACAAGATAATGTAGCCCAAGCAGAACCGTAATATCCAAGCCAAGGAATTAAAGCAAAGTTTAAGGATAGTGTTATAAATGCACCCAGTAATGATATAATTGCTCCGAAATAAGTTTTTCCGCTTAGCTTATACCAAATCGATAAATTAAAATAAATCCCCAGAAAAATATTTGCCACTAATAAAATAGGAACTACACCAAGCCCCACTCTAAACTCTTCTCCTATAAAATATTGAATAATGTCCATGTAACACATAATCGCTAAAAATATTCCGCTACACACTGCTACAAAGTAGTTCATGATTTTAGCAAATGTTTTTGAACTGTCTTTTTTATCAGAATGAGAAAAGAAAAACGGTTCTGAGGCAAACCGAAATGCTTGTATGCTAATCGTCATTAAAATAGCTACTTTATAACAGGCTCCGTAAATTCCCAATTCACTTAATGCTATGTCTTTGGGAAGTAAATATTTCAAAATAATTCTATCTAAGGTTTCATTAATCATCCCTGCAAAACCTGCAACTACAAGAGGCATTGCATACAACATCATACTCTTCCAAAGGCTTTTGTCAAAAACGTATTTCTGCAATATCACTTTTGGCATTAGTAATAATATAACCGCTGCACTGGCGACTAAATTGGCAATGAAAATATAGCCCACTCCAACCTCCGGGTTATATATTTTCTCAACCAATTCTTTCATTTGACCCGAATCTTTTTCTAAAACATACGGGCAGTAAACAATGAAAAACAAGTTGAGCGCAATGTTGATTAGTATTCCAAACACCTTTATAAGCGCAAACCTTTCCGCCTGATTTTCTTCCCTCAATTTTGCAAAAGGTAGTGCGGTAATTGCATCCAAACCAATGATAAAAGCAAACCAAACAATATATTCGGAGTGGTCGCCATAACCCATCCAGCTAGATAATGAATCAGAAAAAATACTACAAAAAGCAATGAAAACAGAAGAAGAAATAAGCAATGAAATAAGTGCCGTACTATATACTTTTTGTTTGTCGTTTTCATATTGCTTAGAAAACTTGAACAAAGCTGTCTCCATTCCATAAGTAAGCAGAACTATAAAAAATGCCACATAAGCATACATTTCTGTTACTACTCCATATTCTGAGGTGCTAAAAACCCTGGTATAAAGCGGCACTAAAAAGTAATTAAGCAGCCGTCCTATGATGCTGCTTAATCCATAAATAGCGGTTTGCCCTAAAAGTTTTTTTAATGGGTTCAAGTGATGTTTTTATTTTCCGGGAAAATTGGGTTTTCTTTTTTCCATAAATGCAGTTGTTCCTTCTTTAAAGTCTTCTGTTCCAAAACATTTTCCAAACTCTTCAATTTCTACAGCCAGTCCATCTACTCCTACTTGAAATCCTGCATTTACAGCCCTAATTGCTCCCGCAATGGCCACTGAAGAGTTTTTAATAATTTTTGAAGCCAGTTCTTTACATGCGTTGATTAATTCTTCTGGTGAAGTAACGCTGTTCACCAAACCATATTGTTCTGCTTTTTGAGCACCGATCATTTGAGCAGAAGTAATCATTTCCAATGCTCTTCCTTTGCCTACTAATTGCGTTAGTCGTTGTGTGCCGCCATAGCCGGGAATTACCCCCAAGCTCACCTCCGGTAATCCCATTTTAGCATTATCGCTGGCAATACGCATGTGGCAAGACATGGCTAACTCCAATCCACCACCTAATGCAAAACCGTTAACGGCAGCAATAACAGGCGTATTTAAATTTTCTACTTTATTAAACAAAATATCATGGCCTTTGGCACTTAATTCTTTTCCCTCTTTTACCGAGAATTGATAAAACTCCGAAATATCCGCTCCGGCAACAAAAGCTTTAGTTCCCGCTCCCGTCACAATAATACATTTCACCTCAGCATTTTCATCTGCTTCGCCAAACGCATTACTAAGTTCGCCAATAGTTTCTCTGTTTAAGGCATTTAACTTATCAGGCCTGTTAATAGTAATTAAACAAATGTTGTTTTCTGTTTCAACTAGCAAGTTTTTGTATTCCATTTCAATATAAATTTATAGAGGTGTAAAGTTAATATTTGTGAATGACTGTGTAAGCAACAATTCATGAAGTTATTAAATACAGTTGTTTGATATTTCCCAAAACACACATTTTTAGTAAATTCGCCCCTCAATTTTAGAGATGGCTGAAAAATACAGGGAATACAAACAATTAGACCTTCCGGCATTTGCCGATGAAGTACTTGATTTTTGGAAAAAGGAAAACATTTTCCAAAAAAGTATTTCCTCCCGCCCTGAAAACAAGCCTTTTGTGTTTTTTGAAGGACCTCCATCGGCTAACGGAATGCCCGGTATTCACCATGTAATGGCACGTACCATCAAAGATATTTTTTGCAGATACAAAACACTGCAAGGATACAGAGTTGAGCGTAAAGCCGGCTGGGATACGCACGGCTTACCTGTGGAATTAGGCGTAGAAAAAGAATTAGGCATTACAAAAGAAGATATAGGCAAAAAAATAAGTGTAGAAGAATATAATGCTGCTTGCAGAAAAGCGGTAATGAAATATACCGATGTATGGAATGACC
>JAUHYR010000069.1 GCA_030426475.1 Bacteroidia bacterium | reverse complement strand
CGGCTATGAAATTTATCAAGGATTGATTAGATATGATATGCCTGTTGTAATGGGCGGAGTTTTAATCTTTTCTTTAGTCTTTGTTGTTATAAATATTTTAGTTGATATCACTTACGGACTTCTTGACCCAAGAATTCGCTACCAATAGTTTGTTATGAGAGAAAAAATTGTTGCAGGCAACTGGAAAATGAATACAAACTGGCCAGAAGCTAAAGAATTAGTTTCAGGTATATTAAGTCAAGAAAATCGCATCTCTTGTTCTCTTATTATTTTTCCTCCATATACTTATTTGCAAAAAATTTCTGATTTACTTTCTAATTCCAAAGTTAAAGTTGGAGCACAAAATTGTAGTGAACATGAAAAAGGTGCCTTTACTGGTGAAGTTTCATCGAGCATGCTTAAATCTATTGGAATGAGTCATTGTCTTATTGGTCACTCAGAAAGAAGAGAATACTTTAACGAGTCTGACGAACAATTACTTCTGAAAATAAAAAACTGTCTAAACAATAACATCACACCAATATTTTGTTGCGGAGAAAAATTAGCCGAGCGAGAAAATAACAGCCACTTTGAAGTTATCAAAAATCAAGTTTCTAAAGTTCTGTTTCAGTTAAATGAAGATGACTTCAAAAAAATAATAATTGCCTATGAGCCCGTCTGGGCAATAGGAACAGGGAAAACGGCTACTGCAGAACAAGCTCAGGAAATACATCATTATATTAGAACACTGATAAAAGAAAAATACTCTGAGGATATATCTAACCAAATAAGTATTCTTTATGGAGGAAGTTGTAAACCATCTAATGCCAAAGAATTGTTTGCCCAGGCTGATATTGACGGAGGGCTTATCGGTGGAGCTTCATTAATCGCTAATGATTTTATTCAAATAGCCGAATCTTTTTAAAATGGAATTTATAGAAGTGAATTTTCAATTTGCTCCGATAGAGCAAATAACCGATATTCTAGTTGCTCAACTTTCTGAAATTGATTTTGATTCTTTTCAGGAAGTAGATACCGGTTTAATAGGCTATGTAGAAAAAGAAAAGTTTAATGAGGAAAAAATAAAAAAAACCATTCCCGATAATATTTCATTTACTTTTAAAGTAATGCCCAATATAAACTGGAATGAAGCCTGGGAAAGTAATTTTGAACCCATTTTTATTGATGATTTGTGTGCCGTTCGTGCAACTTTTCATAAAAAAATTGACACTAAGTATGAAATCGTTATTAACCCAAAAATGTCATTTGGTACCGGCCATCATGAAACTACTTACTTAATGATAAAAAAGCTTCTGGAACTAAATCTGGAAAACAAAACAGTATTAGACATGGGTTGTGGCACCGGAATTTTAGGTATTCTGTCATCAATGAAAGGAGCAAAAGAAGTAGATGGCATAGATATTGAAGAATGGGCTTATGAAAATTGTATCGAAAACTGTGAAATAAATCAAATTAAAAATTTCACCACAATTCTTGGAGATGTTTCACAAATAAATGGTAAAAAATATGATTTAATCATTGCCAATATTAATCGAAATGTTCTTTTAAACGATTTATCATCCTACTGTAAATCACTTAATAAGAACGGAAATATTTTACTAAGTGGGTTTTATGAAGAAGATTTTGATTTAATTAACCAAGAAGCTCAAAAAAATAATTTATCTTTAAATGATAAAAAAACTAAGAATAAATGGTGTTTACTAAGTTATATCAACACATAATTTTTACTCTCGTTGCGTTACTTTTCTTATCTCAGAAAGGTATTTCCCAGTCATCTAGTATAAAATCATTTAGTTCTGACTCCATTGCATTTTATGAAGAAATGACCACTTTTTTAGATGTTGCACGTCCAAAAGATGGGAAAAAATTCATGAAAGACTTTGCATATTCTTGGTATGGCGGTAAGTTTTCAGAAGAACAAAGAAAGTCTGTTTATGTTATTTGTAACAAAATGCTTAGCAAAAAAGGCGTTCTCCCGTTTCCTGACTTTGAAAACTATCTCTATGCAGTTCAATCACTTGTAGAAAGTCCTATCCAAACATCAGAAAGTTATAATCTGTGGCATCAATCCTTGGACAAACTTCTAGACTTTAAAAAGACCAATAAATTCAGAGATTACCTTGAAATGTCATTTAATCTGTTTGAGTATAACAGGATTTTTAAGGCTCCTGCTGTGGAATGGGAATCAAGCTCCAGCGATTTTAAATTTGATTTTGACAGTTTACCAAAATTAACGTTTAGCAGCCTTAATTTAAGATGTTTTTCAAAAGGAGATAGTGCTGTTATTTACAATACTTCAGGGGTTTATTACCCTACCGAAAAACTTTGGATAGGGAAAGGAGGAAAAGTTAATTGGGTAAGAGCTGGGTTTACTGAAGAGGAGGTATTTGCCGAAATAAATAATTATCAAATAAATTTCAAATCTCCAACATACGAAGTAGATTCTGTGTACTTCACTCATAAAAAATACTTTGATAAACCGCTTCTTGGAAAACTAGAGGAAAAAGTACTCGCAAATGTAAGAGAAGAAACAGCAAGTTATCCCAGATTTGATTCTTACAACAAACGTATTGTGATTAAAAATATAGCAGAAGGTGTAGATTATGATGGAGGATTTTCAATGAAGGGTGCAAAATTTATAGGCTCTGGCAATGAAGAAGCTGATGCCTATTTAATTTTTTATCGGGAAAAAGCCCCATTTTTAATTGCCGCCTCTAAATCTTTCTCTATCACAACCGATAAAATTTCATCTACCCAAACAGCCATAAAAATAATACTTGATAAAGATTCTATTTATCACCCGGGATTATCTTTTAAATTTTTTATGGATAAAAGACAAGTCGCTTTAATTAGAGACTATAAAGGAATTTCAAATAGCCCTTATTTTGATTCTTTTCACAGAATCGACATGGACTTTGAAGCACTCTATTGGAATATAGATGAAAACACAATGGACATGACTAACTTAATTGGAGGAACAAAATCTGATGCACAGTTTGAATCGGCAGATATATTTAAGCTACAACGATTTGAAAAAATGCAAGGTTTCTCTAACACTCATCCATTTTACGAAATTAAGCAACTAATGGCTCAGCTTGATACAAACGTATTTTATGTTGAAGATTTAACTAAGAAAATGCGCATTTCAAAAGAACAAGCTCAAGTAATGTTAATGAATTTATCCATTGAAGGCTTTGTTTTTTATGACTTTGACAAAGAAAAAGTAATTGTAAAAGATAGGCTAAACCATTACTACTACTCGCGTTCTTTTAAAGAAGATTACGATGTTTTAGAATTTAAGTCTGACATAAAAGGAGAAAGTAATGCCACTTTAAACCTTTTAAATTTTGATTTAAAAGTTAAGGGGGTAAAATATGTCTTATTAAGTGATTCACAACAGGTTTACGTGTTTCCACAAAATCAGCAATTAGTATTAAAGAAAAACAGAGATTTTATTTTTTCTGGGGTTGTAAGAGCAGGGAAATTTGACTTTTTTGGAAAAGACTTTTCCTTTGAATATGAAGAGTTTAAAATTAACTTAGATAATGTTGATTCATTAAGATTAAGAGCTGACGGTACAGAAAAAGATGAATTTGGTAAACCTAAACAAGTTGCCGTTAAAACCGTAATTGAAAAAATAAACGGTGAATTATTAATTGACAACCAAACCAATAAATCAGGTGCCAAAAACTTTGCCGAATATCCTAAGTTCACCAGCTTTAAAGAATCGTATGTGTTTTATCAAAGACAAGCTATACAGGGTGGAGTGTATAAGAAAAATAACTTTTACTTCCAGTTAACTCCTTTTGAAATAGATAGTTTGGACAACTTTACAAATGAGGGGATTAACTTTAAAGGAACCTTTGTATCCGCAGGTATTTTCCCAGATTTTGAAGAATCTCTAAGGCTTATGGATGACTATTCGCTTGGATTTGAAAGAGAAACACCGCCAGCCGGAATGGCTGTTTACAATGGTAAAGGACAATACACCAGCAAAATTAAGTTAAGTAATGACGGACTTAAAGGAGATGGAAAGCTAGAATATATTACATCCACTACCTATTCCAATGATTTTACATTTTTCCCTGATTCTATGAGATGTATTGCAAAAGACTATGTTATAGAAGAGAAGCCAACTGCTGTTGAATACCCGCCTGTTTTAGCTAAAAACACTAAAGTCAGATGGTTACCTAAGAACGATGTAATGGTAAACTATTCACAAGATTCTCCTTTTTCTATGTATGATGGCTCAACGCTCACAGGGAGTATTGCTCTAAGACCTAAAGGGTTAACAGGTGATGGAATCTTCAAGTTTGAAAAAGCAGAATTAGAAGCCAATAAGTTCAATTTTAAATTTCAAGAGTTTACTTCTGACACTTCAGACTTTAGATTACTTGATGAAATTGGGGGTGACGCATTATCATTTAATACAAAGAATGTTAATGCATATATCAACTTCAAAGAAAGATTTGGAGAGTTTAAGTCCAATGGTGGCGGCTCATATATTGAATTCCCTCAAAACAAATACATCTGTTTCATGGAGGAGTTTAAATGGTTTATGGATAAAAACGATATTGCTCTATCTGCAAAAGAGTCAGGGCAAACTACCGATGAAGTTACAGGTGTTGCATTAGATGGTTCTAAGTTTATCTCTATCCATGAAAAACAAGACTCTTTAAGCTTTTATGCGCCTGAAGCTAGATATGATATTCATGAGAAAATTATTTACTGTAGTAGTGTAAAATATATTAATGTAGCTGATGCAATGATTTATCCTGACAGCGGAAAAGTAGTTATTGAAAAAAATGCTAAAATCAACACATTGGAAAATGCTAAAATTGTAGCTAACTATATCACTCAAAACTTCAATATTTATGATGCCACTATAAACATTTTCGGAAAGAAAAACTATACCGGAACCGGATATGTAGATTATGTGGATGAAACACAAAAAGTACAACCTATATTTCTGGAAAATATTGGGGTAGATACCACTCTACAAACTTATGCATCAGGCTTTATTGATGATACATCTAACTTTAGACTTAGCCCACAATTCGATTATTTTGGTAGAGTTTTCTTAACATCTAATAAAGAAGACCTTACCTTTAAAGGAAGTTGTAGAATTAAACACGATTGTGATAAAGTTAAACCAACTTGGTTTAATATTAACGCACAAATTGATCCTGAAAATATATATATCCCTGTAGATTCAATGATGAGCAATGAATTTGATGACCAATTATTTGCCGCCATCAATTCAAGCCCGGATTCTTTAGGTATCTACTCCTCTTTCTTTACAAGACAAGCAGGAAGAAGAGACCAGGTAGTGATAAACGCAGACGGTTATCTTCATTATCATAAAGAAAGTGGAGAATATAGAGTTTCTTCAAAAGACAAAATTCAGGAACAATCATTTAGAGGCAACTACATTAGTTTAAATACTAAGTCGTGTAAAGTTTACGGTGAAGGAACCCTTGACTTAGGAATTGATGCCGGACAAATAAAAATTCAGACCGGTGGAAATGCTATACATAACCAAATAGATAATGATGCAATTTTTGACCTATTGATGATGGTGGATTTTATGATTGATGAAAATGCAATGGAAAAGTTTGCAAAAGAAATTATAGCCAATTCTACATTAGATCCCATTAATTTTGAAAGAAAAACTTTTGAAAAAGCCCTTAGAGAAATCATCGGGCAAACAGAAGCTGATAAATTAATATCACAGATTAACCTCTATGGCGGCTACAAAAAAATCCCGGATGAGCTTAATAAAACATTGATTCTTAATGAAATTAAGTTTAAGTGGGATAACGCTTCTAAATCTTATAAATCATTCGGAAAAATTGGTATTGGAAATATTTATAAAAATCAAGTCAATAAGTACATTAACGGTAAAGTAGAGCTTCAAAATAAGCGAAGTGGAGATGTGATAACTTTGTACCTGGAAATTGACCCGAACAATTGGTATTTCTTCCAATATACCAGAGGAATTATGCAAGTGTATTCATCTAATGATGAGTTCAATAATGTAATTACCGAAGTAAAACCTGATAAAAGAAAGTATGACCATAAAAAGGGAGAACAGCCTTATCAATATATGCTTTCAAATGACCGTAAAGTGAGGGATTTTGTAAAGAAATTTGACATCAACGAATAATCCGCTAAATTCGGCATGATATAGTGTTAAATTCAACCAATTTAATATTACTAATTACCGCCTATATATTAGGTGCTATTCCAAACGCAGTATGGATTGGAAGACAATTTTATAATACTGATATTAGAGAATTTGGAAGCGGAAATGCGGGTGCTACAAATACCTTTAGAGTTCTTGGAAAGAAAGCAGGTACAATTGTTTTAATATTAGACATATTAAAAGGCTGGGTAGCCGTTAATATCCCTTATTTTTATGGAACTTATACTCCGGACACATCTCAATTTATAAACTTACAACTGGTATTAGGTGTGGCAGCGTTATTGGGACATATATTCCCTGTTTTTGCAGGCTTTAGAGGTGGAAAAGGCATAGCCACCTTACTCGGAATTGTTATAGCAATGAATTATCAGGCTGCTTTAGTCTCTATTGGAGTATTTTTATTATTTCTCTTTATTTTTAGGTATGTTTCATTAGGTTCTATTTTAGCATCCATAACATTTCCACTATATCTTTTTTTAGTGATAAAAACTCCATTTATTTCACTAAAGATTTTCTCCGTATTTATTGCTGTAATGGTTATTATCACTCATCAAAAGAATATAGAACGCCTTTTAAAGGGTACCGAATCCAAAGCTTTTCAAAAGTCTAATGTGGATAGTGCTGACGATGAAGACGATGAAGATTAATTAATAAAGTTATTTTTGCGAATAGCACATGGTAGGCAAAGCCTTAAAATATAAGCTATACATACTTCTGATAATGCTCAGCGGCTCTATCTATGGTCAAATTGACTATGGCTCTGAAGAGGAGCTAAAAGAAGCAGCAGCAAAGCTTTTTGATGAAAAAAAGTTTAATGAAGCAAAGCCATTGTTTGCACAATTATTAAGCAACTACCCAAAAGATCCAAATTATAATTATAAATATGCGGCATGTCTTTTAGTTACTGAAAAAGATAAAGAAGAACCGATTAAATATTTAAACATTGCCACTAGAAAAAGTACTGTTGAACCTCTTGCGTATTTTTACTTAGGAAAGGCCTATCATTTAAACTACCAGTTTAATGAGGCGATTACGAATTACTCTAAATTTCAATCAAAGGCCACATCTGACGAAATAAAAGAGTATAAGCCTGCCAGACAAATTGAAATGTGCAGAAATGGTATTAGCTTGCTTGACCAGATTAAAGATATTTCAGTATTATCAAAACAAGAAATAAGAGAATCAGAGTTTTTTAGGGTATATGACTTAAAGGGTATTGGTGGGAAAATAGTCGTTAAACCGGATGAGTTTAAGTCAAAATATGACCTTAAAGTTGGCGAACACTCTCTTATTTATATCCCTAAAAACCCTGAAATAATATACTATTCAAGCTACGGAGATAAGGGGAATAATGGAAAAGACATTTACTATGTTAGAAAGTTACCCAATGGCGAATGGGGTAAGCCTCAAGACTTGGGAAGCCCCATTAATTCAGAATTTGATGAAGAATATCCATTCTTACATCCGGACGGGAAAACACTTTATTTTTCATCTAACGGACATAATAGTATGGGAGGTTATGATGTGTTTAAATCTACCTACAATGAAACCAGCGGAACCTGGTCAAAACCTATAAACCTTGACTTTGCTTTCAGTTCACCGGATGATGACATTATGTTTATTTCTGATGAAGACAATATATATGCCTACTTTGCTTCTAAAAGGTCTAGCGGATATAATCAAATCTCGGTTTATAAAGTAAAAGTTGCTTCCAGACCTGCCAGTTATTCCATCATTAAAGGTGATTTTATCGTTGAAAATTCCGAGAAAAAAAATGCAACAATAAAAGTGCTTGATGCAAATACCAATGAGTTTTTAAGCGAATACAGAACTAAAGAAAATGGAGAGTATATCATTGCACTTCCCAGTAATGGTGGGAAATATAAGTTTGTAATTGAAACAGATGATGAATCTCCCGTACATAGCGGAATGATTGAAGTTCCTGTTTTATCTGAATTCAGACCTCTAAAACAAGAGCTAAGATTAGTTGGTTCGGGTGATGATGAAAAATTAGTTATTAAAAATCTGTTTGATGAGCAAATAGCTTCAAACATTGATAAGTCTGAATTAATGAAAGACTTAATAAAACAAAAAGCTCAACTTGAAGTTACTGGTGACGACAATACTCTTGCTAATAACAATGCTGAAAAGACAGAACCAAAAATATCCGATTATGAATATACTAAGCTAACCAATGCTGACCTTGTAAATAATGCAAAACAGCAAGTAACAGAATTACAGCAAAACTCTAACAGTACTCAAAAAGAAAGAGACTATTCTTTGACCTTGGCTAAAGAAAAAAGTACAGAAGCCTCCAAGCTGTTTGCTGAATCGGAAAAGCTATTAGCAAGTATCAATAGTAATATGTCTGAGCAAGAAAAACTGTCCATTGAACAAAAGGCATTAGATAAAAAGAAAGAAGCAGGGCAATTAGCTGCAGAAGCTGTAATAGCGAATAATGTTGCCAGAAGCCTTGAAGCTGAATATATTGAAAAACAAACTTTGGCAAATAAAGCAAATGTACTTTCAGAAAAAGTAACCGCAAGTATAAATGCTTCAAATAGAGATAGTGCAGTAGTAGCCTATAAAGATTTACAGACATTGATTAACAATAATAGAGAAATGCAGGATGCATCATCAATTGAAAAACAACTGGCTTACGAAAGAGCAGAAACTGACAAAAAGAAAACACAAGAATCGTACGAGTATTTAGCCCAATTACAAGAATCAAAATCTTCTGTAATAAACAGGAGAAAAGGACTAGAGCAAGCTAAGGAAGCTGAAAAAAACAAGAACAAACAAGAACAAATTCAGAATGAAATAAATGCATTAAACATTGATTTAGAAGACATTGAATACAATTTAGCTCAAGCACAAGAAAAATCAGATGAACTGAAGAAAAAGTCGCGTACTTCTGAAAGCGTAAATAAATACACCAATGCATTATTTCAGGATATTGCCCAAAATGCCGGTAAATCAAATGTAAAATTATCAGACTCAGAAAAAGAAAACTTACTGCGTCAGTTAGATTACTATGAGTCAAATAATCTGGTGGGAGAATTTGACGAAACACTTGCTAGTGAATTTAAATTAGAAAATGCTGATTATGGCATGAACTCATATAATGCCAAACATCAAAAAGAACTTGACAGAACAAAATTAATTACCGATCCTGTTGAATTAGCTTCTGCTAAAAGAGAGATTAATCAAAAATGGTTAAATGATATAAAAGCCGAAAAGGAAAGTAAGTTAGATGAGTTAATCAATGCTACCTCACTGCAAGAAAAAGCAGACATACAAAAAAGAATAAATGAACTGGATGAGCTTCAAAAAGAAAAGGAATATGAAATTGCAGAAAGCAATAAAATTATAGCAGAAAATCAATTAGCTAACAATTCGAATAACAATTCCACAGAAAATTCAAATAACTCTACTCAAAATACAAATAATACTACCGAGACAAACAACAACTCAACCAATACTAATAATCAAAATACAAACGAAACAAATAATAATTCTGTAGAGATTAGCGAATCTACAAAAGCAACTGCTGAGTTTATCACAGCTATTAATAAAAAATATAACGACAAATTAAGCAGATTAGGCAACTCTGAGCTTGATAATGAACAAAAAGAACTTATTTATGAAGCATGGAAAGAAGAACTTCAAGAAAAAGTATTGCTCAAAAAGCTAGAGTTGATTGAAACTACTGACCCAAAAAATGAAGAAGCTTTAAATACACAAATTAGTCTTTTAAGTGCTGAATATGAAAATGTAAATAATCAGGCAGAACAATTTGCTTTAAACAAAACCAATAATACAATAGAAAGCAACAGCAATTCAAACAACAACACTTCTTCAAATAACTCTTCATCACAAGAAAACCAAAATGAAGAAATGGCTTCTTTTAATGCCATCAACAATAACGAAATTTCAAATTATAACTCAGAATATAGCGAACTGTCAACTGAATTAGAAAGTATTACCGATGAGTATGAGCGAAATTTAAAACTTGCTAAGCTAAATGAAAATTGGGCTAATTCTATACAAGAAGAAATAGCATACAGAGAAGAAAACCTTGAGAACATTAAAAAGTCTAAAGACAAAAAATTAGAAGAAGAAAAAATTGCACAGCTAAAAGAAATTAAGTCGCAAAAAGAAAACGACTCTTATACTTATGCAGAAAATGCGGATGAAATATTGGCAGAGAAAAACGCAACATTAGCTTCAAATAATTCTACCAACACAAATAACAACTCTCAGAAAAATACTCAGGAGTTTATTGAAAACCCTACCTATTCTAATCCATCTGCAGAAAAAAATGCTACTAAAGCAAATCAGCTAGAAAATGAAGCAGAAAAAGCTAACTCTGAATATCAAGAACTAGTAAATCAATCATACACCGCTACCAGCGAAGAAGAAAGAGAAGAACTTACAACCAAAGCTGAAGCACTAAGAATTCAATCTGAAAATAAACTTGAAGAAGCAGCCAAAGCTTCAGCTATTGCTAATCAGGCAGAATACAATCGTAACAGTACTGTTATAAAAAGTATGCAGAAAAATATTGATGTAAACAACACACAAACAACCATAGCAGAGTTGAAAAATGGAGAGGCGGCCGTTTACTTCAATGATGCTAAAAAATTACGTGAAGAAGCAGAAAATACAAGCTCATTTTCATCAAAACAAAACTTGTTAAATCAAGCAAAAGAAAAAGAGCTAATAGCCATTCAAAGACAAAATGAAGCAAAAGAAATCTATTCAAGAGAGGGCGGACCACAAATTGCCGCTATAGACAATATGTCTAATCAAGAATTATTGGCAGCCAACAACTTCTCTGTCGGTAATCAAGCAAATAATAACAATACTACTTCCCAAAACAATAATAATACTCTTGCAACCAATCAAAATAACAACACAACAAATACAAATAACACCTCTAACAATAACCAAAATTCATCAGAAAATAATACTGAAAATACAAACAACAACTCATCAGAAAACAACACATCGACTAACCAAACAAATAACTCTAACCAAAACAACACTAATCTAGCTACAAATAATAATACAAACAATACTTCATCATCTAATCAGAATAGTAGCAATAACCAAACTGAAAATAATAATTCATCTTCCAATCAAAACGCATCAAACAACACTTCAGAAAACAACAACACAGAAACTACAAACAACAACTTAGCGGAAAATAATTCAAATCAAAACAATACAACTACTTCAAATAATTCTAATAACACAAACTCAACTAATAATACTACTAACACTTCCACCAACTCATCTACACAAATAAACCCTAACAATTACGAATCGATAGAGTCCGTTTTAGCAAAAGTTGACAATGGCCAATCTGTAGATTATACTAGTCCTGGAGATGTAAAAAAATACGAAGCTGATATTCTTCAGCAAGAAGTAGAAGATTTAAACGATCAGGCTACAGCCCTTAGAAAACAAGCAGAGGAAACTAGAAAGAAAAAAGAAAAAGAAGCCTTAATTCTTGAAGCAGAAAGCTTAGAAGAAAAAGCTACAAGAAAAGCTAAAGAGGCAGAAGTTCTTTATGAAGAGGCGGAAGAGTTACCGGCCATTACTTCAAAAAATGACCCTGAAATTGTTGCCTCAACAAAATCTAACGAAGAGTTAAGCGAACAAGAAAAATCTACTCTGGCTAACTTAACAGATAATGAGGTAAGTAAAATATTAGAGACAGAGGAATATAAAGCCTATCAAAGTTCAGTTGAAAGAAAAAGAAAACTAATGAAAGAAGCCGAAGTTGAATATGCTTATTCAGAGCAATATACAACCGAAGCAAAAAATCAACAAGCAATAAAAGAGGAACTACAAATATTGGTAGAAAGTGATAACATTTCTGAAAAACAAAAAGCAGAAATCAATGAGCAAATTAAAACTATTGATAAAAGAATTGCATTGTTAAATGAGCAATCTAACCAATATAAATTATCTGCCGGTAATAAAACCGAAAAAGCAAAACAGTCTAATACCTATGTTAATACCATTCTTGCACGACTGGATGAAAACACTAAAAATAATTTAGTTGCCATTGAAAAAGAAAATTACAATACCAACGGAAATATTGCAGCATCTACTTTAGTGGGTTCAAATACAACTTTAGCTAATAATCAGGAAAACAACTCAACAGAAAATAATAATACTAACACTACTTCTAACAACCAAACTAATACTCAAAACAACGCGACCAACTCATCAAACAATACAAGTAACAACTCCACAACAAATAATCAAACTTCAAATAATACAAGTAATAACAACTCTTCTAATAATACCACAAATAATAATTCTTCAGTAAATAATTCCAATAACAACTCCAACATATCTTTAGGAATTGGAACTGTTAACCTTAACAACATTGCTGAAATAACCATGCCGAAACAAATCAATAAAGACATTATTGTTTATGGAAACAATAACCAGTCGGCATATAGTGAGCAGAAAAAAATACCAAACAATACTCCATATCCTGACGGATTAATTTATGCCGTTCAGGTGGGCGCATTCAGAAACCCTATTCCACAAGATTTATATAAAGGCTTTGCTCCTGTTTTCGGAACCAAGTTAGATAATGGTATTACCCGATATACAGCCGGATTATTTACTTCTTACTCCAGTGCCGATGAATCAAAAAATAAAATTAGAGCACTTGGTTATTCTGATGCCTTTGTGGTAATTTTCTATAACGGAGAAAGAATTTCTCAGGCAAGAGCCAATGAAATATTAAATGGAGGAAAACAAACAGCTTCAAACAACCAAAACACTACAACTAACAACAATAATTCACAAAATTCTAATGCTACAAACAATACAACCAACATAGATAATCTGCCGACTATCAATCCAAATTCTTCTGATGGTTCTGTTAACGTAAATGAGATTAAAGGAATATTCTTTACCGTTCAGGTAGGAGTCTATTCTAAACCTGTTACACCAAATGATTTAAACAACATCAGACCTCTAAACAGTGAAACCACACCTAACGGACTAATAAGATACACTTCCGGAAGATATAAAACACTTGCCGAAGCTAATGCCGCTAAAGATAGGATTAGAAACCTTGGTATTTCAGATGCCTTTGTAACAGCATACAAAGACGGCAATAAAATTTCGGTGAACGAAGCATTAGCTGAGCTACAAAATTCAAGCAACACAACTGAAAACAACAACCAAAATTCTTCGGAAAACAATACTGAAAACACGAATAATAACACAACAGAAAATAACAACACAACGGAAAATACAAACAATAATTCAACTGAAAATAACTCTTCAAACCAAAACAATAACAACACTGAAACCAACAATAATGAAAACCAAGAACTGGGAGAATTAGAGTTTAAAGTTTTAATTGGTGAATATACTGACGAAGTTCCGGTAGATATTGCCGCCATATATTTAAAAATTGCCAAAAGAGGTCTTAAATCGACACAAGAAGGAGACACAACAATTTATACCATTGGCTCGTTTACTGAATATAAAGACGCCTTAAAAACTAAAATAGAAATGAAATCAATGGGTATAAATGATGCTGATGTAATAGTTTATGAAGACGGTGTAAGAAAACCGATTGAACCCATTCTTAAAAAATTAGGACAATGAGTAATATTAAAACAAAACAACTAGAAGAAGTAGATGTTTTAGAATTAACCGATAAAAAAACTCTGGTTCTTTTTAATGATGACGTAAATACTTTTGAGCACGTAATAGAAACGCTTGTTGAAGTTTGTGGTCATAATTTAGTACAGGCAGAACAATGCACATTTATTATTCATTACAATGGAAAATGTGCCGTAAAAAACGGCACACTTGATGAGTTAGAACTTATGTACAAAGAAATTTTAGACAGAGGTA
>JAUHYR010000068.1 GCA_030426475.1 Bacteroidia bacterium | reverse complement strand
AGGTTTTGACGTTAGTGCTTCCAGCTACTCATGTAAAAAACTTGACATCTATTATATGTTTGGCGCAAACGGGTATCCAAAAGATGGTATTTATGTAGATGGTGTGAATTTAGGTTTAAACCCGGCTAGTCCCTACAATGGAAATGGCTATACACTAACTAAAATTTCTAATAATCACTACGAAATAAAAGGTAATTTCAATAAAATTTGGTTTAACGGTGCTACTAGCTTTTTCTATAATGTATGTCTTTCAGATTGCTCAGGAAACCCAGGATGTATTAACTTCATGGATATGGATCCTGCTAAGGTGACTACACAAACTGGCGGATACAATAACGATTCCTCTTATCCTGCGGGTTCTACACTAGTCTCTAGTGGTGATTTGAAATTAATAAAAACCAAAACTTTTGCTCAAGGAATATTTCAAGGATCTCAGGTTGGAGGAGTTACAGATTCCACAATGATGTTTCATGGTACTTTTGATATAGATTTTTCTAGCTCTAATTATTCATGTAAAAAAATAACATTAAAGGTAATTGGACAGGATATAATTATTGGTTCTGATACATTAACTCAAACTCCCGGCTCATACAATGGCAATGACTACTCGTATACTGTAAACACTTCACAAGGGTATTCTTTATTTGTTATTTCAGGAAATATCAATAGTATACGATTATATTCTGCTACAGGAATCATTAGAGAAATATGCTTAGAAGATTGTTCAGTAAGCAATAACTCCTCTTGTATTAGCTATAGTGATTTAGATTCCACTAAGTTTGGAAATACAACCACAGGATACAATAACGACAGTACTTATCCTGCCGGATCTACCTTATATAGTTCAGGTGATTTAAAACTTATTAAACACGGGAAATTTTCAGGCAGTTTTGGTCAATTTGGATTTACACATATGCAATTCTACAGTAGTTCTAACGGATATGCTGGTGGTATTGGAACAATTGGTTTTGATGTTAGTTCTTCAAACTATTCTTGCAAAAAATTAACCGTTAATGGTGTTGGTCATTTTGCTGCCATTATTGATAACGATACTATTGTTTTTAATAATAAAGATTCCGTATGGGTTATGAACGGCTATACTTTTACTACTTCACAAAATGCTACCACATTTGAAGTAAAAGGAAGTTTTAATTACTTAGCTCTTGGTACAAGCACATTTTTATTCTATTCTGCATGTCTTGAAGAATGTAAAACAAGCCATACTTGTTCTTGTGATAGCTCAAAAAGTTATGCAAGTTTTACTCATCAGTCAGGAGGTTATAATGTAATTAATTTTAACAATACTTCTGTTACTCAATATCCTGTTATCTCTCAAACATGGAGCTTTGGAGACGGTCAAAATGGTGTGGAAAATTCTCCTGTACATACATACCTTAAACCTGGAAAATATGAAGTTTGTTTAACAATAGTAGATAGCTTAAACTGTACCTGGCACTTCTGTGATAGCGTTACGGTAACATGTTCTAGTAATCAAAATGTTATTATAACACCTAATAATGATGGAATAGAAGACGGTACATTTGTATCAGATAAAGCCAAAGTATATGATAGAAACGGTTATTTGGTCAGAACAATTTCAGTACCGGAAAACTGGAAAGGAAAAGATGACAACAATAATGATTTGCCAATGGGACAGTATGTTATTATACTTGAAAATGGAGTTGTATTAAATGTAACCGTCATACGATAAATTAAACTATCTTTCGAGAGAGGGTGCACCCTCTCTCGAATTTTAAAATGAAAAGAATATATACTGATACAGAAATTGTTGAAGCAATACGAACAGGAAAATCCAATAATGTTCTTAACTATTTGTATATAAACATTAACCCTAAAATTAAAGCTTGGATAAAACAAAATAACGGTAGTGATGATGAAGCACAAGATATATTTCAAGACAGTGTAATTGCTTTTTACAAATTTGTTTCAGATAATAAATTTGAATATGGAAAAAGTGTAGAGGCATTTTTATTTACCGTTGCAAAAAACAAATGGATAAACAGAGCAAAAAAAATGAACCGGCAGACTACATATGAAACAAAGCATGAGGTTAATTATTCTGTAGCTAACGAATATATTGACTTTAAAATAAAAACTGAACAAGAAGAAAAGATAAATATCATTTTGTCTCAACTTGGAGAAAGATGCAAGGAGCTTTTAACCTACAGCATATTTAATAAGCTAAGTATGGAAGAAATTAGTCAGAAAATGGGATTTAATAATGCAGATACAGCTAAAGCTAAAAACTATAAATGCAAACAACGCTTAATCCAGTTAATGAAAAGTCATCAAGAAGTAAAGGAGTTTTTATATAATGATTAATGAACATCTACATAATAAAATTGAAGATTACCTATCAGGCAACTTGGCTATTGATGAAGTACATTCATTTGAAAATGAAATGGTTGTAAATACTGAATTAAAATCTGCTGTTGAAGCATATAAGTTAGCAAACGAATTAATTGTTGACAGTCAGTTAATAAGCATTAAAAATGAACTGCAAAATATTCACAATTCATCAAAGACAAAAAATAAAAGTCTAAACTACATCATATGGCTACCCCTATTATTTTTATTCATTTGTCTTTCAATCTATTTCTTCTATAATAATGGAAAAAAGAAAACTACTTTAACAGAAAAAAATAATTCGGAAAAACCTATCAACTACTCAAAGTCAAAAATAATTGATAAAAACCCTAAAACAAGCTCAATAAAAAGCCAAGAAAGCTATGAAGTGAGTCAAAACAATTTACCAGTTGAGGAAAAAAACAGTACTCCTGTTAAATCTGATACACTCCCTACCTACTACAAAATAAACGATATTAGTGCCAATAAGACTACAACTAATGATACTATAAATAATTCCACAAAAAGCAATAACAATAATACAGGTATAGAAAAAAATAATTCCACAAAAAATCAAAAGTCAGAAGAAGAAAAACTAAAAGAAGAAAAATGTGCTAACCTTGCTAGCATTACTCCAAGTGTAATAATAACAAAACCTTGCTTTGGAGAAGCTAATGGTAGTTTAGTTTTTAGAAACAATTCAGAAGATAATTTATATTCGATTGATGGAGGAAAAACCTATCAAACCAGTCCTGAGTTTTACAATTTAAAAAGCATTAAACATCAATTATATATTAAAAGTAAAGCTTATGGATGTGTTAGCAATACTTATGTCGGTGGTTCAAACATTACTGCATGTGACTATATTATATACCCTTCACAAAATAAATATTTAGAAATTGACTTTATAAGTGATTATTCCTATCCAAATTATCTCTTAAAAATATATGATGCCAGAAATGGAAATGAGATATACACTGAAACAATAAGTGATGGACAAAGATTTACCTGGAAAGGAAACGATAATAACTTAAAAGATTTACCAATGGGTAATTACGTTTATTCCATATCTAATAAAAATGAAATTTTAGCTCAAGGAAATATTACAATTGTAAGATAGAACTCTTAAATAATTCACAAGCCTTTTCTACCATTTCAGCAGAACCTATAAAAATAGGACACCTTTGGTGAAGTTCGGTAAGCTCTACATCCATTATATTTATTTCGCCTGTAGAAGCTTTTCCACCAGCCTGCTCTACAATAAATGCCATTGGATTACATTCATATAATAAGCGTAATTTTCCATTTGGAGATTTAGTTGTAGCCGGATAAATAAATATTCCACCCTTAATTAAATTACGATGTAAGTCAGCCACCATAGAGCCTATATATCTTGCCGAATAAGGCCTATTGGTTGAACTATCTTCTTCCTTGCAGTAGTTAATATACTCTTGCACTCCTTTAGGGTAAAGTTTGTAGTTACCTTCATTGATGGAAAACGTTTTTCCATTTGCGGGAATTTTAATATCTGGATGAGATAAACAAAATTCTCCAATAGAGGGGTCAAGTGTAAAGCCATTTACTCCTTTTCCGGTAGTATAAACTAGCATTGTAGATGAGCCATATATTACATAACCTGCTGCCACCTGATTTTTACCCTTTTGATAAAAATCTTTTTCTGAAACTTGTTCTTGAATATTTTCTCTTCTATAGATAGAAAAAATTGTACCTATCGAAACATTAACATCAATATTAGAAGAGCCATCTAATGGGTCAAATGCAATAATATATTTTCCTTTTTTGGAATTTTCATTATCAAAAATGATGATTTCCTCATTTTCTTCTGAAGCTACAGCACATATTTCATGACCATACCTTAATGCTTCAATAAATTGGTGATTGGCATATACGTCCAGTTTTTGCTGTTGCTCACCTTGGACATTATCTGAGCCTGCAGCCCCTAAAACATTTGTTAATCCAGCTTTATTTACCTCACGGTTAATCACCTTAGCCGCTAAGCCAATATCTCTTAAAATAGCACTTAATTCCCCTGTAGCATAAGGAAAATCATGTTGCCTTTCAATAATAAATTCATTTAATGTTTTAACTGCACTCATGTTTCAAATAATATGTACAAATATCGGAAAACAAAAAGGGCTGACCAAGAGGTCAGCCCTTTATTGAATAACCGTTCAAATTATTAAAAGTAGAAATTGATATTAAGCTGACCACCTGAGTTGTCAGTATCAATTCCAAATCCTGAAGAACCTCCGGTTCTTGTAGTGATTTCATTTGTAGAGTTTGCTGTTGAAGTTGAAGTAGCAGGTCCAATGTACTCAGTAGTAGTTTCACCTTCACCTGTACTAGAGAAACCTAATCCCCATCCATACTCAGCACCGATAGAAACTTTAGGGAATACAAATATTTCAACACCAATAAAACCTCTAACAGTTACACCAAAAGTAGAACCATTTTTAGTTTCGATAGTTCTGTTAGTACCAACATTAGAATACTTACTTGTAACTGTATCCATAGATAAACCATATTCGTTAGATGATTTAGAACCACCCATACTAATTAAAAGTTCACCGCCATAAATACCTTGTACTCTAGTATTTCCTCTTCTTTTCTCGATACCACCACCTAAAGTAATTTGTCTGTAAGAAGTTTTAGCAACATCTTCAATGTAGCTTCCTTGATTTTCTGGTTTACCAACACCACCATTAGCAGTTAATGAAGTATCAGTAAGTGTAGTAGCAGAACCACTACCCATACCAAGTCTGAATCTTGCTCTGTAAGCAGTATTAGCATCTACAAAGTATTTACCTGTAATAGATAAATCCGGTGTAGTAAATTGTGCTGTAGGAGAAGCATTAGAAGATCCTAAAAATTGACCTGCATAAGTTAACCAAGGTGCTGCGTCAAAGCCTATTGACCAATCTTCAGCTTCAGGAAGCATTGTTTCCCCCTTTTTAGAAGTTAAATCTTGTGCAAAAGAAGTAGAAGCAAATGCAATTGCTGCTACAATAAGTAATTTCTTTTTCATGATTTTTTGTTTTTAGTTTTGGCAAATTTATATAAGTTTTGAGTAAATACTAACATGAATTTAACAAGTTATCAACAATTTAGAACGATTACAAACAAAAAAATAAGGGCAAAAGCCCTCATTTAATAAAGAATTTAGCCTCTTTTACTCGCTTTTCTTAGGATTTAACTCTACTGAGAAATTAACATTTACATCTTCTCCAAGCACTCCCGGGTAAGTTGTAATACCATAATCATTCCTGTTTAATGTTAAATGCCCCTCAAAAGAAATAACGTCTTCCCCTTTAGGGTTTTGATTCTTACCAAGATAAGTAAAAGGTAAATCAACCATTCTAGTAACACCTTTCATTGTTAACATTCCCTGAGCTAAAATTCCTTCATTGGTAAAAACAATTTTATCAGACACAAAGTGAATAGTTGGGAAAGAGTCAACATTAAAGAAGTCAGGAGACATTAAATGGTCATCTCTGTCTTTATTTCTAGTATTTACAGAAGATGCGTTAATAGTAATATCTATCTTAGAATCTACTAAATTGTCAGAAAGCTGGAAAATACCCGAAATAGAATCGAAACTTCCTTTAGACTGAGCAAGAATATGTCTAATTGAGAAATCAATGTAAGAATGAGATTCATCAAGCTTCCAATCTCCGATAGCTTCTTTTAGCCCTTCCATCATGTTTGGTTGAACAATAACTTCTTTCACATTTTCGGTTTCTGGCTCCTCTGAAGAAGTAGAGGTATGTCCACCTAAAATAGGTGCAATAACTAAACCTACTAAGCAAGTTAACTTAATTAAAATGTTCATTGAAGGTCCTGAAGTATCTTTAAAAGGATCTCCTACGGTATCACCTGTAACCGCTGCTTTGTGAGCATCAGAACCTTTATAGGTCATTTCACCGTCTATCTCCACTCCTGCTTCAAAAGATTTTTTAGCATTATCCCATGCTCCACCGGCATTATTTTGAAAAATAGCCCAAAGAACACCTGAAACAGCAACTCCTGCCATATAGCTACCAAGAGCTTCAGCACCCATTGCAAATCCAATTATAATTGGAGTAATAATTGTAAGTGCCCCTGGAAGCATCATTTCTTTTAAAGCTGCTTTTGTAGATATCTCTACACATCTACCATAGTCAGGTTTTCCGGTTCCTTCCATAATACCCGGAATTTCTTTAAATTGTCTTCTTACTTCGTTAACCATTTCCATCGCAGCTTTTCCAACGCTTTGCATTGCAAGTGCTGAGAAAACAACAGGTATCATACCTCCAATAAATAAAGCGGCTAAAACATCTGCTTTAAAAATATTTATACCATCAATACCCGTAAAAGTAACGTAAGCGGCAAACAATGCTAAAGCAGTAAGTGCAGCAGAAGCAATTGCAAAACCTTTACCTACAGCAGCAGTAGTATTACCAACTGAATCTAACACATCTGTTCTTCCTCTTACCTCATCCGGTAGTTCACTCATTTCAGCAACACCACCAGCATTATCTGCAATTGGCCCGAAAGCATCAATCGCTAATTGCATTGCAGTTGTGGCCATCATAGCAGAAGCAGCAATAGCTACCCCATAAAACCCAGCTAAAGCATAAGAACCCCAGATTGCAGCAGCAAATAAAATAACAGATGAAAAAGTAGATATCATACCTGTAGCTAAACCTGCAATAATATTAGTTGCTGCTCCAGTTGATGAGTTTTTTACAATATTCAACACCGGTTTTTTTCCTAATCCTGTATAGTATTCTGTGAAAGCAGATATTAATCCACCAACAGCCAAACCAATAAGTGTAGCATAAAATACGTGACGGCTAGGAATGTCTTTAACTCCTTCACCAAAGAATTTCATTCCTTGAATGGTTTCAGGCAACATCATGTCTATTAAAAACCATCCTGCTATTGCCGTAAGTATAATTGACGACCAGTTTCCAAAGTTCAAAGCTTTCTGAACTTGAGACTCTTTTGCATTATTGTCTTTAATTCTAATAAAGAATGTACCGATAATAGAAGCCAAAATACCAACTCCTGCTATTACAATTGGCAATAAAATTGGACCCATACCATTAAAACCATCTGTAAACTGACTTCCTGCAGCTTCAGTCATATCTTTAATAATGTAGTTACCTAATACCATTGAAGCCAGTACAGTTGCAACATAAGAGCCAAATAAATCTGCTCCCATACCCGCAACATCACCCACATTATCACCCACATTATCCGCAATAGTTGCAGGGTTTCTAGGGTCATCTTCAGGAATTCCTGCCTCAACTTTACCTACTAAATCAGCACCTACGTCAGCAGCTTTGGTATAAATACCACCACCTACTCTTGCAAAAAGGGCTATTGACTCAGCTCCTAAAGAAAAACCTGCAAGAGCTTCAAGTACAATAGTCATTTTATCGTAAAAGTACCCTTCGCCCCCCATAAAATGACTTGTAAGAAGAATAAAAAATAAACTCAAACCCAAAACAGCTAAACCTGCTACTCCAAGCCCCATAACCGTTCCTCCCGAAAAAGAAACTTTAAGCGCTTGAGGCAAACTAGTTCTAGCAGCTTGAGTGGTTCTAACGTTTGATTCTGTGGCAATTCTCATTCCTATATTTCCTGCCAATGCAGAAAAAATTGCTCCGAAAATAAATGCAGGAACAATTAGCCAACTTGTTGTTTCCACCAGTAAAGAAATTCCAAATAATGCAGCTGAAGCAAGAATAACAAATATTACCAGTAGTTTATATTCAGCTTTAAGAAACGCCAAGGCACCTTCTTTAATGTTTTTAGCAATGCCCTGCATTTTTTCATTTCCCGCATCTTGTTTTTTTACCCAAATAGCCTTGCTAATCATAAATAACAAGCCTACGACAGCTAGTAACAACGGAATATAAATAATCATCGAATTCATAATATATGTGTTTAGTTAAATAGTATATTCTTTACAAAAGGTCGGCAAAAGTAGATTTTTGGTTAAAAACGTGCAAATAAAAAAGCCAATGAAAATCATTGGCTTCAATTCCTTTAGTTAAAATCCTTATGCTACGTAGCTTACAGACTTAACTGCATCAATAATTTTTGCTACACTCGGTAAATATGCTTCTACTAATACTTTTGAAAAACTCATTGGCACATCCGGAGCACAAACCCTTCTTACCGGAGCATCTAAATAATCAAATCCAAATCGTTGGACATGAAATGCAATTTCTGCAGATATATTTGCTACAGGCCAAGCTTCTTCAACTAAAACTAATCGGTTTGTCTTTTTGATTGACTCTATAATAGTTGGATAATCAATAGGGCGAACAGAACGCAAATCGATAATTTCTACACTAATTCCTTCTTTCTCAAGAATTTCGGCTGCCTCATAAACTCTTTTAATAATTTTTCCATACGCAGCAATTGTTACATCTGTTCCTTGCTTATGAATTCTTGCCGAACCAATTGGAATGATATATTCTCCCTCAGGAACTTCTCCTTTATCACCATACATCTGCTCTGATTCAAAAACTAAAACAGGGTCATTATCTCTGATGGCAGCTTTCAGTAAACCTTTAGCGTCTGCAGGGTTTGATGGAACAACACATTTTAATCCCGGACAATTAGCATACCAACACTCAAAAGATTGAGAATGGGTAGCAGCAAGCTGACCAGCTGAAGCAGAAGCTCCCCTAAACACAATAGGAACATCAATTTGTCCACCACTCATGTTTTTCATTTTGGCCGCATTATTTACAATTTGATCTATTCCAACCATTGCAAAATTCCAGGTCATAAACTCAACAATTGGTCTAAGACCATTCATAGCAGCACCAATAGCAATTCCGGCAAAACCAAGTTCAGCAATTGGAGTATCTATAACTCTATCAGCGCCAAACTCATCTAACATTCCTTTACTTACCTTATAAGCCCCATTATATTCAGCCACTTCCTCACCCAAAAGAATAATGCTTTTATCTTTTCGCATTTCTTCACTCATCGCCTCATTAAGTGCTTCTCTAAATTGAATTTCTCTCATAAAAATGATTTAAGAAGGCAAATGTAAAATAAAATCTACTTATAAGTAAATCAAAAATTGTTGTTAATAATTATCCTAAGGTTTATAGCGGTTTATTAATTTCTTTGAAATAGCTTTGTTAAAAATTAAGACCATGAAGAAAATTATTATTTCGCTAATACTATTATTAAGCATCTCTCTTAGTTCAAGTGCTCAAGACTATAATACAGGTATTGGTCTTAGAGGCGGATTTACTAGCGGTATTACCATTAAACATTTTATTGGTGATAAGGCTGCTTTAGAGGGAATTTTTGGCACGGTCTGGAGAGGATTTAACTTCACCGGACTTTATGAACTACACTCCTATTCTGCATTTGATGTTGAAAGACTCAATTGGTACTATGGACTTGGTGGACATATTGGTTTTTGGAATGGAAGATATAATCCTTGGTTTGTAAACAGCACTCGCAGTTACACTGTAATTGGATTTGATGGTATATTGGGGATGGAATATAATATAGAAGAAATTCCTATTAACATTAGCCTTGACGTAAAACCAGCTATTAATTTAATTGGTTATACTGGTTTTTGGTTTGATGGTGCTTTTTCTGTCAGATATATTTTTTAGATAAATTATATATCTATTCTTTTTAAATAGTTTTTCTGGAAACGCTTTTTGGAAAGGAGTAAATTCCTGCTCGGATAAATTCTATTTTTTTTCTAGCTTTGCAATCCTTAAAAATCAGATTAAATGAAGATACTAGTTTGTATTAGCAAAGCTCCCGACACCACTACTAAAATCACCTTTAAAGACAACGACACCCATTTCAATAAAGATGGTGTTCAGTTTATTATCAACCCTTATGACGAGTGGTATGCTCTTGTAAGAGGCTTAGAATTAAAAGAAGCTGCGGGAAGCGGAAGTGTTACAGTTATAAATGTCGGAACAGCAGAAAATGACCCGGTTATCAGAAAAGCGCTAGCAATAGGTGCCGATGATGCTGTTAGAATTGATTCAGAAGATAAAGACCCGTTTAATGTAGCTAAACAAATTGCAGATTATGCAAAAGACAAAGGCTATGATATGATATTAACCGGAAAAGAAACGATTGATTATAATGGTTCACAAATTGGTGGGATGATTGCAGAGTTTTTAAATCTTCCATATATATCACAAGCTTCCAAACTTGATGTTAATGGAAATATTGCAACTGTTATAAGAGATATCCAAGGAGGAAAAGAAGTACTAGAAGTTGAGGGAGCATTTGTGCTTGGCGCTGCAAAAGGAATGGCAGAAGCTAGAATTCCGAATATGAGAGGAATTATGGCTGCCAGAACAAAACCATTAAATGTTGTTCCGTCAACTGCCGGAGAAGATTTGACAGAAATAAAATCTTACTCTCTTCCACCTGCAAAAGCAGCGTGCAAATATGTTTCAGCAGATAATCCGGGTGAATTACTGGATTTACTTAAAAATGAAGCTAAAGTTTTATAATATAAAAAGATAACCATGTCAGTTTTAATATACGCAGATTCTTATAACAAAAAACTTACAAAAACAGCCTATGAAGCTGTAACATATGGCTTAAAAACAGCAAGCATTTTAGGCACTCAAGCTACAGTAATTGTTACAGGCGAATGTGAAAACATTGCAGATTTAGGAGAATATGGTGCTAATAAAGTATTACATGTAAATAAGCCGGAACTAAATCATTCAGAACCACAACTAACGGCATTTGCAATATCTGAAGCTGCTAATAAAGAAGGTTCAAATGTAATAGTAATGGCACATGACCATTCCGGAAAAGGAATTCTTCCAAGGTTGGCTGTAAGATTAAATGCAGGCTCGGTTCCCGGTGCGGTTGAACTACCCAAAAATGAAGGCGGATTTTCAGTTAAGAAATCTGTTTTTTCAGGAAAAGCATTTGCACAAGTTGAAATCAAATCAGATAAGAAAATTGTTTCCTTTTTACCTAATACCATTCCGGCAGAAAAAGTTGGCGGAAGTGCCCAAGTAGAAAACTTTGAAGTTTCTCTTCCTTCTATTAATGTTAAAGTAAAAGAAGTTAAAAAAGAAAGTACTAAACTTTCTTTAACTGAAGCCGATATCGTTGTTTCTGCAGGTAGAGGGCTAAAAGGTCCTGAAAATTGGGGAATGATTGAAGAATTAGCAAATGAATTGGGTGCTGCTACCGCCTGCTCAAGACCGGTGGCTGATATAGGTTGGAGACCTCACCATGAACATGTTGGTCAAACAGGAGTTACTGTAAGACCAAACCTTTATATTGCGATAGGAATTTCGGGAGCCATACAACACTTAGCAGGAGTTAATGGTAGCAAGGTGATGGTTGTAATAAACACAGACCCGGAAGCACCATTCTTTAAAGCCGCAGATTACGGAATAGTTGGTGATGCTTTTGAGGTTGTTCCAAAATTAATTGAAGCCGTAAAAGCTTTTAAAGCAGCTAACAATTAATTACCTTAGTATTTTATTGGGATAAACCCAAAAAAATAAAATGGAGAAAATTCAACTGGATATAGTAGGCCTCTCTTATAGTCAAACACAGTCGGGTGCGTATGCTTTAGTGCTTGCTGAAAGAGACGGAAGCAGAAGATTACCTATTATTATTGGAGCATTTGAAGCACAGGCCATAGCCATTGAATTAGAAAGCATGGTTCCAAGCAGACCACTTACCCATGACTTATTTAAAAGCTTTGCCACTGCATTTGATATCGAAATCAAAGAAGTAATTATCTACAACTTGGTTGAAGGAATTTTCTATGCAAAACTAATATGCCAAAAAGACGGAAAAGAACTTGAAATTGACACTCGTACCTCTGATGCGGTAGCTTTGGCGGTTAGATTCAAATGTCCAATATATACTTTTGAATTTATCTTATCAAGCGCAGGAATTATTTTAGAAGGTGGTAAAGAAGATTTGATTTCTGAAGAAAAAGCAGTTGATGAAGTAAGTAGCTCTAGACCAAAAAAACTAAGTGACTTTACTTCACAAGAATTAGAAGATATGCTTGAACAAGCTATTAAAGCAGAAAATTACGAATATGCCTCTAGGCTGAGAGATGAGTTGGATAAGAGAGGAAAAAAATAATTCCAACCATCTATGAGCCAAATACTACTATCTGTTGACTTTATTTCTATTTTAAGGGGGCTTTTAGGAATACTTGTCTTAATTGCTATTGCATGGGTATTTAGCACCAACAGAAAAGCAATAAACTGGAGTTTGGTAACTAAAGGATTAGCGCTTCAAATCATCTTAGCATTACTTATTTTAAAAGTTCCCGGAGTAGAAAATATTTTTGAATTTTTAAGTAAATGCTTTGTAAAAGTAATCTCATTTACACAAGATGGAGTAAAGTTTCTATTTGCCAGCTTTATTGATAATACTATAGATAGTGCTCTGTTGAACTTTGCTGTAATAATTTTACCAACTGTAATCTTTTTTTCTGCACTCACAAGCTTACTTTATTACTGGGGAGTTTTACAAAAAGTAGTTTATGGGTTTGCCTGGCTCATGAAAAAAATCATGAAACTTTCCGGTGCAGAAAGTTTGGCTGCTGCCGGAAATATTTTTTTAGGCCAAACGGAATCTCCGCTTTTGGTAAAACCTTATTTAGACAGGATGACCAAATCAGAAATTATGTGCTTGATGAGTGGTGGAATGGCAACTATTGCCGGAGGTGTTTTGGCAGCATATATTAATTTTTTAGGTGGTGATAGCGTTGAAGAACAAGTTTATTTTGCTAAACACTTATTAGCCGCCAGCGTTATGAGCGCACCAGCAGCAGTAGTTGCAGCAAAAATAATTGTTCCCGAAACGGAAGAGTTTAATCAAGAACTTAAAGTCACGAAAGATGAAATTGGTTCTAATGCTTTAGAAGCCATAGCAAACGGAACTACTCAAGGAATTAAATTAGCTGTTAATGTTGCGGGAATGTTGTTGGTTTTTATCGCACTTATGGCATTATGTAATTATAGCTTATTTAAAATTGGGTACTGGACAGGCCTAAATGAAATCATTAGTTCAAATACTGCCTTTGATGGGTTGAGCTTTGAATTTGTTGTTGGTTATGCATGCGCTCCTCTTGCCTGGGTAATAGGCGTTTGTAAAGAAGATATGATTTTAGTGGGACAACTTTTAGGAGAAAAAACCATTGTTAATGAGTTTGTAGCCTACATTTCTCTTGGAAAAATGAAAGCAGGTGGCTTATTTGCTGAGCAAAAATCAGTAATTATAGCTACCTATGTTTTATGTGGGTTTGCTAATTTCTCTTCCATCGGCATTCAAATTGGAGGAATTGGAGCACTATCTCCAAAGCAAAAACCTACACTTTCTAAATTTGGATTCAGAGCATTAGTTGCAGGCGCATTAGCATGTATGTTTACAGCAGCAACAGTTGGTATGCTAATGTAATTAGTAAACTACTACTTTTTTGGTAACATCTACTTTTTCCCCAACAACTGAAATCAAATAAACTCCTTTTTCTAAAATATTTAGAGGTTTAGAGTACGCTCCCACATGATTTGCCAGTTTTTGTTCAGAAATTACTTGCCCTATTACATTTCTAACCACAACTGAATAATTTCCTTTGTCAAAAGCAACAAACCTTATATTAAAGTTTCCATTATTTGGATTAGGGTAAATATTGAAGTTAAATTCATTATTCAAGTCATTAATTCCGCTAGCCCAAAATTCATATCCAACAGAGATAGATTGGCAACCATTTGCGTCAGTTATTTGAACTGTATAGTTACCTGACTGTGTTGGCGTATAAGTCTGAGAGTTTGCACCACCTATTGGAGAGCCATTCAAATACCATTGATATCCACTTGCCGCAGGATTACATGTTAACTGGCTTCCATTTTGAGTAATGCTTGGAGCAGCTGGATTTGGAT
>JAUHYR010000067.1 GCA_030426475.1 Bacteroidia bacterium | reverse complement strand
GGTGTATTGTCTGCATAAAAACCATATTTCACGAGCTTTTTTCTGACCTACATGTCTTGCTAAGTAATTTGAGCCAAAGCCAGCATCAAAGCTACCCACTTTTGGACCTGTTTGTCCAAACCTTGCATTTTCCGAAGCAAGAGTTAAGTCACATACTACATGAAGTACGTGTCCTCCGCCAATTGCATAGCCATTTACCATTGCTATTACCGGTTTTGGAAGTGAACGAATAGCATGATGTAAATCCAAAACATTTAGTCTTGGAACACCGTCTCCGCCAACATATCCTCCAACTCCTTTTACATTTTGGTCACCACCGCTACAAAATGCTTTGTCTCCTTCACCTGTTAAGATAACTACCCTTATATCTTGTCTTTCTCTGCTTATGGCCATTGCTTCAAGCATTTGCATATTTGTTTCTGGCCTAAATGCATTGTAAACTTCAGGTCTATTGATGGTTATTTTTGCAATTCCTTCAAAGAATTCAAATTTAATATCGCTAAATTCTTTTATCGTTTTCCACTCTCTTTTTGCCATTTTTTTAGGTTTTTAGGTGTCTAAAATAATCTTTTAAAATAATATGATTGTCTATCTTTTGAGTATCAATTTCTAAAACTGTTGGTGGTTCAAAGTTTTCTCCCGTTGGATGATACAATTCTGCTAATTTTTCTTCCAAGCTTTCTATATCATTAGCAAACAAATAATTTAGTTGAAATGTTTTACAAAAGGATTGAATATCTACATTTTGTTTGGCGACAAAGTATTTTTCAAGTTCTTCAACTTTATTTGGTCCGTCAATGATTTTAAAAATACCTCCACCGCCATTATTTATTACAATTATTTTAAGATTTGAAGTAAGGTAGTTGTTCCAAAAAGCATTGGAATCGTATATAAAGCTTAAATCACCGGTAATGCAGGTTATAGTTTTATTGGTTTTATTCGCAAAACCAACTGCTGTGGATGTGCTTCCGTCAATACCACTAACACCTCTGTTTCCCAAATAGTTTATACTTTGGATGGGGTTGAATAGTTGAATGTACCTTACTACTGAACTATTCCCCATTTGTAAAACACTACTTTCAGGAATTGAATCCAGAACAATTTCAAAAGCTTTTAAATCGCAAAAAGGAACTTTTTTAAGAAAATCAGTGTGCTTTTCTCTGTTGTTAAGGCTGATGCCTTTCCAAAGTGTATTGTAGTTGCTTTCTAATGGTTCGGTATTTTGTTCTAGTTGATTTAAAACTTCTTTTGGATTTGCCTCAATGCTTTCAGTTAAACTAAAAAAAGTATTCATTGGCTCATATTCGTGTCCAATATGCCAATGATGGCTAGGTTTATTTTCTCTAAATAGCTGTTTTATTTTTTTTGAAATGATGTTATTACCTAAAGTGATAAGTAAATCGGGAACGTAATTTTTTGGTTCAGAAATAGCAGAAATTGTCCTGTCAATACACGAGATAAAATTAGGGTCGGAAACGTTGGATGTTGACTCGGTAAGAATGGCAACAGAAGGGTGGGCTGACAGTTTTTTTAAATTGCTTTCTAGTTTATGATTTTGAGGTAATTGCCCTGCTATAATTAGCTTTGTTTTGCTAGAATTAAATAGTTTTTTTATGTTTTCATCTAATTGATAACCAGTATTTTTATTTTCTTTATTTAAAGTTATGGTATATGTTGATTTATCTATCTCTGATAATTCGTATAAAGGTTCTGAAAATGGAATGTTGATATGAACCGGGCCTGAAATTTTGTCAGTACAATTTTGAATAGCTTTTTCAATTATATTTTGATTGTTTTCGATAGAAAAATCAGACTCATTTTCTTCAACCAATGAGTAACTTTTTTTAATATAGTTTTGGTAAATATTTTCTTGACGTATGGTTTGTCCGTCTCCAATAGAAACTAATTTTTTTGGTCGGTCGGCCGTAACAATAATTAGTGGTAATTTTTGGTAATATGCTTCAGCGATAGCAGGTGTATAATTTAATACGGCACTTCCGGATGTGCAATGAATTACCACCGGTTTATCGGTTGCCTGAATTATGCCTAATGCGAAAAATGCAGCACTTCTTTCATCTGGTATGGTGTAACAATTAAATGAAGTATTTCTATTAAAACCAATACTTAAAGGCGCATTTCTAGAGCCCGGAGAAGAGACTACGTCTTTAATTCCATATAATTGGAGTAAGTGTGTAAGTAGCTGTATATTAAGTTTATTGGTTGTCAAGCTGATTTATCACATTTAGTAAAGTTGTTGCTTTATTTTCTGTTTCGTCCCACTCTTCTTCCATTACTGAATCTTTAGTTATTCCGCTACCCACATATAAATTAAATGTATTTTCTTTAAACAACTCCATGCATCGGAGGTTCACAAAAATATGAGTTTGGTTAGATAAATTTACCGGACCAATTAATCCGGTGTAATATCTACGGTCTATTTTCTCATTTTTAGTAATAAATTGGATGCTTTTTTCTTTTGGATGCCCGCTAATAGCAGGTGAGGGGTGTGTTTTTTGAATAAATGAAGCAATTTGTTGGTTATCGGCTTTAAACTGATATGAGGTTTTTAAGTGAACTACCGGTCCGGCTTTAGTAGGTAAAGGGTGTGTTTTCGTAAAATTGACTTTTAAATCACTTAGAATGTTATCAATTACATTTACCACTATTCCTTGTTCATTTTTCTCTTTATCATGCCATTCTTGCTCTTCATATTTTAATTTAGTTCCTGCAAGTGCTTCCGTATAACAATTGTTTTCCTCTATTTTAAGTCGTTTTTCAGGAGTAGATCCTATCCATGTTCCCGTTTCTTGAGAGCTAAATAAATAGACAAAACACTCAGGGTAACTGTGTGACAATAAATTAAAAAGATGTTGTAAGGAAAGCTTATTTTTAGTTTGGCATTTGACTATTTTGGCTAAAATTACTTTATCTAATTTTTGAGTGTTTATTTGTTTAAGGATAGCATTAATTTGTTCGCGATACTCTTCTTTACTAGTAGTATGCTGATAGTTTTTTGCTTCTATAGCAGGTAGTTTTGAAAAAAAAGTTTCTTCCTCAACTCTAGATTCATTGTTGAGGAAAATAAACCAGTTAGGTAATTGATTGTTCGCAGAACTTTGTACTAGAACTCCTTCTTTTTCAAGATATTCATCAGTGGTTTTTATCTCAAGAGTTTTATTAGAGATGTAGAAATTTTGTTTTAATGCTTTTGGTAAACGGTATGCTATGAAGAAATTGCTGTTGTTCATTTTTTATTGATTACCATCATCGTTAATCTACATACACAAACTAATTCATCAGTTTCATTAGCGATTTCTATTGCCCACACGTGAGTGGTCTTACCAACGTGTATAGGTTTGGCGGTTGCATAAACATTTCCTTCCCTTACAGCTTTAATGTGATTGGCATTTATATCTAAGCCTACTGCGGCTTTATCTGTACCGTGTAGTATAACATTTGAAGCTACACTTCCAATAGTTTCTGCTAAAGCCACTGAAGCCCCTCCGTGAAGTATCCCCATAGGTTGGTGTGTTCTTTTATCCACTGGCATAGAAGCTTTAATATACTCTGTAGTACTTTCTTCAAATTTTATCCCTAATGACTCTAATAAGGTGTTTGGGATAAATTTATTCAATTCTTCTATTGGCACTTTCGGTAAACTCATGCTACAAAATTAAAAAAAGGAGCCGAAGCTCCTTTTAAAACAGCGAATCTTTAAAATGTTTTTATTGAACTATAATTTTCTTCACTTCTACTGCAGTCCCAGAGGTAATTTTTAGAGTGTAAATTCCTTTAGAAAAGTTAGAAACATCTATTTTTTCTTGCTTAAAATCAGTAGAAGAGGTATAACTATTATTTAAAACTACTTTGCCGCTAATGTCAGTAAGCTTTATGGTATAATTATTTTCTTCTGTACTAAAACTAATATTTATACTCTCGCTTGCAGGATTGGGATAAAAGTTGAAATCTGTAAGTTGAGTTTCATTAATAGAGTTCACATTTTCTCTATATCTTGTATAACTTCCAAATGGTTGTCCATTAAAGGTATTTTGCCCTACAGTAGCGATAGGAAAATGATTCCAGTCCATATACCATCTATATTCATCTGTAGAGCTAGGGAATGTTCCAAACTGAGAAGAATCTGTATAGTTACTCACGTAATGAACTCTAAGAACATTAGAGAATGTGCCTGCTGGTGTGGTTAACGTTCCATAAGCATCAGCAGTAACGGTAGTTGTTCCTTTTCTTAAATATGTGTTTCCGCCATTTACAAAAGTTACCTGGTAGGTATCTGAAAATGAGTTTCCATAAGTAAATGGGTATTGTAATTGTTCCTCAGGATTTGAGTAAGCTATAAGTAAGTTGGTGTTAGGGTCATGTGAGCCATTATAAATAAGCCTAGTAGAATTTGCAGTATAGTATGTGTAAACACCACCTATAGTATTCGCAACATTTGAGGTGGTAAAGCTACTTGCTTGTGGTGTGCTAGAGGGAGTAACAAATGTATTAGGGTTAGTAATAGCACTACTTCCTGCACTTAATGTCCATGTTTGGTTTGCACCCGCACTACCGGGACTTGAATAAGTACCTTCTTTAAAGTTAATGGTTTCGCCTACAATAGGGTTATTGCTTGCTCCTGTAAGAGTAATTTGTGCGTGAATGTTGAATGTAAGTGATAAAATTGTTGCTGATAGTAATATTTTTTTCATGATACTGGTTTAACCCCATGCGGGAATAATTTAATTAATAATTAGCTTTTTAATTTGGTGATACGTACCTGAGTTTACTTTAATCATGTATATACCGCTTTCTAAATTGGATATTGAAATATTGTCAGAAAGTTGTTGAAGTTTAGAATATGATTTTTGAAATACTCGCTTCCCAGTAATATCAATTATTTCAAGGCTTATTTCATTTTCAATTCCTAATTCAACTTGTACCTGAATGTTTTCGGAAGCCGGATTCGGGAAAATACTGAAATTGGTAATGGTTTTCATTTCTTCTTTTAATGAATTAACAGCACCTTCACAGCCATCTGAGGTTTTTAATGAAGATCTAGTTGTGTTTAAGCAAGCTTGCATTCTGGCACCTTGCCCAACAGTAAAAATATTCATACACCCGTCATCGGAATAATCCATATAATTATTATACATATCTCCGTTAGGCCCGTTTGAACAGGTAATATGTGGGAAATTAGGGCAACCAAAATTTGATGTTTGTTGAGTAGGGGTGTCATTCACTAAATCGCTTCCGCAATTAGAATCTCCCCAAATATGCCTTAGGTTTAACCAATGTCCCACTTCATGTGTTGCTGTTCTTCCTCTGTTATATGGAGCTGATAATATAAAAGTACCGTCAGTATCTGCTATATCTCCAAAGTACTTGTAACCACATACAACACCATCACTACTTGCTGAAGCTCCGGGAGGGGTAGCATAACCCAATAATCCGCTACCTAAATTACAGACCCAAATATTTAAGTATTTGTTTCTATCCCATCCTGTTTTTCCTCCTGTACCATTAGACTTTACGGCATCGTTAGTGTTGAATGACGAAGTAGAAGTCTGAGTTCTCGTAATTCCGTTGGTCCAAGCTCCATTAGGGTCTCTATGTGCTACACAAAACCTGATTTCAGTGTCTGCTGCATCAGGCTTAAATGCGCTGGCAGTATTGCCGGTATCTAAATTTTGTCTTGAATAATCTCTGTTTAATACGTCTATCCCAGAATAAACTTGCTTATCACTAATATTTTGTTGAGAGGTATTATAAACTACATGAACAACAACAGGTATAGTAATTATAGTTCCTGCTTTTTCATTCGGATGGTTTTTTAGCCACTCTTCGACAGCTAAGTCTGCTTGTTCACGATTATAAGTGAAGTTAGGGTCGGTTTCTTCAAGAAAGTGTTCATATTCAGTTGTAGAACATCTTTGAATACTTTGTGCGTTTATAGAGGCAGTTATTACTCCTGTAGATAAAAAAGCCAGTAATAGTTTATTCATTTAAAATGGTTTTGAAGTTTGCTTTCCAAATTTACATTTTTAATTGTAATAGAATGAAAATAAAATTGGATTATGAATAAAAAACTTGAAATAATTTTATGTCACGCAACCTTTTCAAAATTATATGCGTCTAGGTATAGAGTTTTAAAGTTTTAGATAGGTAATTCAAAGGTTTCCTAACTAATTAAAAGCCCCAATCCCATGGGGCTTTTGCTTTTTTACCATTTAATGTCTATCGCTTCTCCGGTTTTAAGATCAGGCTCTAATTTAATCTCTTTACCATCATTAATGGAGATTGAGCAAGTGTTTGGACCGCTTGAACCTTGATTTTCAGCAAATATGACTAAATAATTGTCTCCTTTATTCACTTTAGCCGTAAAGTAATCACCGTCTTTTCTCAAACGATGATAATTAATGATTTTAACGCCATTTAAATGAACCGTAACAATATCACCATCTTCAGAGGCGTGATCCCAAAGTTTTATGACAATATTTTCGTTATATACATTTACTGTTGACTTTACATCATAAAGGGCTGTACTTACTGATTTTCCTGGAAAATCAATTCTAAGCTCCAATGAATTACTCCAGTCACCTATCTCATTTTCAATACTCCATTTTAAAACAATGTTAGATAAGTCGTTATAATCTGAGGAATTATTAACTGTATAACAATAGATAAATGAAACTGTATTGCCGCTGATGCTCACCATTGGGTCATCGGAAAGTCTTAGTCTTGTGTCAGAAAAATCTCCGAATTGAGCATTTGATGTATAAAACTTTGATTCTCCCATGACTATCTTATCAAAACACTCTTCACCGTTTTTTATAGTAAAAGATATTTTAATTGACCCTGAATTAGTGGTTTCTCCACAAAATGTATCAGGCAATAATTCGTAGCTGGGGTCATCTATTTTTAGGTTTTTACAATTGGTTTGATAGTATTCTAACTGACTGTCTTTTTTAGTACATGAAAATACAGCTGTAATTAAAACAATAATAGATAATAGTTGGTATGTCCTTTTCATAATCATCTTATTTAGGGTCATAATAAATTCTAACAGCCGTAGAGTTTTTTAAACTAGACTTAAGAACTACTTTTTCAGTTTTAAATCCATCTGTAATATAAAACACTGCTGTGTTAGGCGGAATGTCTCCAAGGTTATGTGCGTAGAGGATTAAGTCGTTTGCACCTCTTAAAAGTTTTCCTTTTACTTCTTTTTGTTCTTTGGTTAATGAATATTCACTTAGTATGGTATTGTCATTTAAATAGATAGATATAATATCACCATCCACTCGTTTATCATCCCACACCATAATTTTAATAATAGGATGCTCAAAAGTGATTTTTTGGGCTATATCATAAGGTCTTCCACCCATTTCCTTTTTAGATGTATCAAATGCCTGTTTTGGTGGCTCGTTGTTTTCAATAGGGTCTTTAACGGTGTCTTTAGGGTTTTCTACAATAATATCCACATCATCAATTGGTCGCATTTGTGTTTTCTTTGGGAGTCTTATTTTCCCAAGATTTGCAAGTTTATATTTTAAAGAAACATTAATGCCAATTACACTTCCTTGTGTGCTGAATGATGATTCAGTGATTTTTTCGCCATTTTTTTCTACCGAGTAATCTCCGGTTATCATATTTTCTCCCTGAATAATACTGTAATTTACTCCGGCTGTAAGCATAAGGCCTGAATTAATAAATTTTTGAATACCTATTTCAGGCACAATGGAATAATTATTCTGAGTGTATTTAGCATTCATGAATATATCTTCATTGTTAACGGGAAATGTACGATGTTCATTTAATGTATAGGACCCAATAGTATTGTAGTTAAAAGTACCCTGAAAATACATATAAGTATAGTATCTTTCAATGGGAAGAGAGATATGGAAAGAGCCATAATAACTGTAATAAAAGCTACTAAGATTCATTTTTACACTATAAAAGTCATTTCTGGAAATAAAGTCTTTATCTTTTAATCTCCAGTAAATATAACTTTGAGAAAACCCTGCGCTTATTCCTACTAAATCAGCAAGTCTTACATGTAAACCTATTCCTGCAGTTGCCGGAAGGCTTATCTGACTTTTTACCTTTCCACCATTAGTGCTCATGTTTTTCATAAGCCAACCACTTTGGAGATTTCCTTCAATAAATATTCCTTGAGAGAAAATGGAAGTTGTAATTAAAAGACTTATAGCGAGTAGTAATTTTTTCATTGCTGCAAAAATACCAAATACTGTACCAAATTAAGATTTTTATTTTTGTAGTCTCGAAAAATGGAAACTTTAGCTACTGAAATAAATACTTTTTATAGCCGAAATAGGTGGGTATATTCTCCTTTTTCCTTTCTGTTTTTTAATCAATCAAGAAGATTATGTGCAAACTACTTATCAAGTGTAAATGAAAACTTAAATGTTTTGGAAATAGGTGCTTTTGATAATTCGTATAAGAAAATGTATTCTAAGAGACATCATTACACTGCCATTGATTTGTTGTGTTCTGAAGGAGTTATTCAAATGAATGGAGAAGAAATGAGTTTTGCTGACAATACTTTTGACGTTGTAATTATGAATCATGTTCTTTCGGTTACTAATAATCCAAAAAAAATGCTGCAAGAAGCTATTCGGGTTTCTAAATCAAATGGAGTTTTATTGGTGACCAATCATTTTTCAGATAGTAGAATAAAAAAGTGGTTTACTTTCTTTACAAAACAACTATATTTTAAGAGCTTTTTCCCTTTCAAAGTCTTACATTTGCCTAAACTTAGGATAGAACAAATTCAATCAACCTTTAAATTATTTCCGATTTGGAAATTCATCGTTATCAAAAACATAAAATAGCTAATTTTATTCACCGGCAAAGCATATTGTTTGGTGCCTTTCCACTTATTTTGGCATTATTTATTTATCTTTTCTTTCGTGAGAAAACTACGGTTTTGTGGGAATTTATCCGTTTCTTTTCCTTAGAACAATTGTTTATTCAGGTTGGTTTTGCAAAAGATTTTTTACCGGAATGGTTTATCTATTCTTTGCCCGGAGCACTTTGGATGTTTTCTTTTACTATGTTTCTTCATACAGTTACTGTTTTTAAGAAAAGCTTAATTACCGTTTTACCGCTAATAGCTGCTTTAAGTATAGAGTTTTCACAATACTTTTCATTTACCGATGGAGTTTTTGACTGGCAGGACGTATTTTTTTACCTTTTATTTTATGTTGCTGCAAGTATTATTGCGTCTAGGGTGGAGTTATTTACAAGGATTCAATCAAAAGCAACATACACAGGAATTATGTTGTTCTATTCATTTATTGTAGCTTTATCAGATGTTGCCTAAATTAACTAATATGAAGACATTACTTTATTTTTTGATGGTATGTATTATTTTCTCTTCTTGTGCTCCCTGTGTTGAAGGAACAGGAGAAAACATTACCATTGAGCGTACCATTGAAAATTTTACCGAACTGGAAATTGATGGTGCTTTTAAAGTAACCATTGAACAAGACAGGAATTTGGATAAACCTCAAATAACTTTGATTGGTCAACAAAACATCATTGATAAAATAAATACCAATGTAAAAGGCGGTAAGTTGAATATTGAATTTTCAGAAAGATGCTATCAGGTAGATGAAGTAATTGAAATTTATATAAAGATAATTGATATTAAAAGTATTGAAGCAGACGGAGCTTCTGATATTACGGCTCTTTCATTAATAAAATCAGATGATTTATACCTTGATGTTGACGGAGCAGCTAACATTGAGATGGAATTAAGGTCAAAAGAGTTAATCATAAATGCTGACGGAGCTGCCTCTTTTAATCTGAGTGGCGAAGCAGGTGAAATGAACATAAAAATAAACGGTGCGGGAAGTGTAAAAGCATTTGACTTATTAACAGATGCCGTTGAAGTAAAAGTAGATGGTGCGGGAGTGTGTGAGGTAAACGCCAGGCATGAACTTGATGTTAAGATTACCGGAATAGGAGAGGTGAAGTATAAGGGAAGTCCGAAAGACTTTAATCAGTCTATAAACGGAGCAGGTAAGGTAACGAAGGTTGATTAGAATAAAAATAGATTTACATTTGCATATTAATACTTGAAGGAATGCCAAAATTATCAGAAAGAAGTCAGCAAATGCCACAGTCACCAATACGAAAATTGGTGCCATATGCCGAAGAAGCTCACAGACAAGGTAAAACCGTTTATTATTTAAACATAGGTCAGCCTGATATTGAAACCCCACAAACCGCACTTGATGCCATTCATACTTTTGACGCTAAAGTAATTGAGTACAGCCATTCAGCCGGATTTGAAAGTTACAGAAGAAAATTAGCAGGATATTATCAAAAACATCAACTTCCTGTTGAGTTCCAGGATATTATTATAACCACAGGCGGTTCTGAAGCATTGATTTTTGCTTTTAGTGTTTGCTTTAATCCCGGTGATGAAGTAATTATTCCTGAACCTTTCTATGCTAACTATAATGGTTTTGCTACCTCAATGGGTGTAAAAGTGAAGCCCGTTACTTCTTATATTGAGAATGGTTTTGCGCTTCCGCCAATTGAAGACTTTGAAAAGCTGATTACTCCCAAAACCAAAGGGATTATGATTTGTAATCCCGGTAATCCAACAGGATATTTATATTCTAAAGAAGAGTTGGAGGTGTTAAGAGAAATCGTGAAAAAGCATGATTTGTTTTTGTTTGCTGATGAAGTGTATCGTGAGTTTTGTTATGATGGTAAAACACACTACTCTGTTTTAACTATGGAAGGAATTGAAGAAAATGTAGTAGTGATTGATTCTGTTTCTAAAAGATATAGTATGTGTGGCGCACGTATTGGTGCTTTGGTAAGTAAAAACAAAGCATTAATGGCAGCAGCTCTAAAATACGGACAAGCTCGTCTTTCTCCACCAACCATTGACCAAATTGCCGCAGAGGCAGCTATTGGAACACCTGATAGTTATTTTGAAGCAGTGATTACGGAATACCAGAAAAGAAGAGATGTTTTGGTAAATGGAATTAATCAGATTGAAGGCGTCTTTTGCCCAAAACCCGGTGGAGCTTTTTATGCTGTAGCTTCTTTGCCTATTGATGATAGCGACAAGTTTTGTCAATGGTTGTTAAGCGATTTTCACCACAATAACGATACAGTTATGTTGGCACCTGCCAAAGGTTTTTATGCAACACCCGGTTTAGGAATGAATGAAGTACGTATTGCTTATGTGTTAAACGAAGTTTCCTTGCGAAAAGCCATAGAGTGTTTACAATATGCTTTAGCAGAATACCCTGACAAAGTAGAAAATCCGGTGCTGGCAAAAGTGCATTTAAACTAAAAACACCTAAATCTCTCATTTTTTGTATATTCGCTTTCCTCATGAAACGGTTATTAGGCATTTTAGGGGTTGTCTATACATTGTTTTGTGCCAATTCTTTGTTGGCATTTCATAACAATAACAACAACAATAACACAAAAAAGGACACCGTACCTGCTCTGGTGGTGAATACCTCATTGCCTGAATTTGAGAACTTTAAAGACTTTTCAGGGGAGGATATTGTAAATTTAATTGATTCTTTATTAGACTCTGAATCCATTCCTTATGAGTTAATAAAAGAGATTAACGATTATGCAGAAAAAAGACATTTAGAGCATGATTTTTATGTGTCTTTAACCGCTTTTTATGATTCATCAGCCATTCCTGCCAGCAGCTTTTACGGAAAATGGGATAATCATAACCCTCATCCTTACGATGAAACTATTTCGAAATATGATACTAGTTTAACACTGGTATTAAGAGATTCAGTTCATTTTTGTGATTATGTTCATCCGTTTCCGGGCGTTATTACTTCAAAGTTCGGCTGGAGAAATGGCAGAAACCACAACGGTATTGACATTGATTTAGAAGTTTGGGATCCGGTAGTCGCTGCATTTGACGGCATGGTGAGAGTTTCCAAATATCATGACGGTTATGGTAGAGTGGTGATTATTCGTCATTATAACGGACTGGAAACAGTGTATGCTCACTTACACCGATTAAAAGTAAAACCCGGAGATATTGTACAAGCCGGGCAGGTTGTTGGATTGGGAGGTAGCTCAGGCACATCAACAGGCAGTCATTTACATTTTGAAGTTCGTTTTAAAGGAAAGGCGTTAAACCCTCAGCATATTATCAACTTTAAAACTCAGCAGTTGTATAGCGATACGGTGGTATTAGAAAAACAAAAATGGAACTATACTGCCGTGCCCGAAGGAGTGAAGTTTCACACCATTGAGTATGGCGATTTCTTGTATAAAATTGCTACTCGTTATGGGTTAACGGTAAACGAACTCTGTGACCTAAACGGGATTACCCGAAAGCATAAACTTTATGCCGGAAGAAAACTAAGAGTGAGCGAATGATAGAGGAAGAAGGACTATTAAAGATTACCAACTACAAGACACATCCCGGCAATCCGTATTACACCGTATTTCATTTTAAAGAAAAGGATAGAGCTGATTTTTTTCGGCAAAAACTAACCGAAAACAACATTTGGTTTGAAGAAGACACTGACGCAAAAGAAGGAAAAACCTATTACTATTTTGCCGTTAAAAAGCCCAATACCAAACAAGCCATGTATTGGAATAACTACACCATTGGTAAGTTTCGTAAGCCTTTTATTGCCGATAAAAGCCTGAGAGTTTTTGTTATTTTATTATCCATTCTAATATTAGGATTGACTATTTTAAGTTATGTCCTTTCTCAATCTTCTAATTGATAAATATCAGCCCAAATCATAACCATATACTTGGCTTAAATTTTACATTTGCCTCATGATAACAAGAGAAGAAATTACAGAGTTTTTTAAGTGGCTTCAGCAAGACATCATACGTCAGCTGGAAGAAATGGACGGTAAAGGTAAATTTGTGTCAGACCCTTGGGATAGACCCGGTGGCGGTGGCGGTATTACTAGAGTGTTAGCCAATGGAAATATAATTGAAAAAGGTGGTGTTAACTTTTCTGCCGTTTGGGGTGAAATGCCTCAAAATATTGCTAAAAAACTTCAACTGGAAGCCAACGAGTTTTATGCAACGGGAGTAAGTTTAGTATTACACCCTGAAAATCCTATGGTGCCTATCATTCACATGAATGTAAGGTATTTTGAAATGGGAAATGGAGAGTACTGGTTTGGTGGCGGTATAGACTTAACTCCTCACTACATTGTAGATGAAGACGCCAAGTTTTTTCATGAAGAGTTAAAGAAAACTTGTGACAAGCATAATCCTAACTTTTACACCGATTACAAAAAATGGGCAGATGATTACTTTTATCTAACTCACCGTAAAGAAACCAGAGGTGTGGGCGGTATTTTCTTTGACCGATTAAAGCATAACGATAGGATTACCAAAGAACAATTATTTGAATTTGTAAAAGATGTAGGTAATACCTTTTGCAAAGTATATGTGCCTATTGCCAGCAAACATGCTAACGATAGCTATACCGATGCTCATAAAAAGTGGCAAAAAGTAAGAAGAGGTAGATACGTAGAATTTAATTTGATTTACGATAAAGGCACTAAGTTTGGAATAGATACAGACGGACGTACCGAATCAATTTTTATCAGCTTACCGCCTGAAGTTGAGTGGCATTATAATTATCCTATAGCTGATGGCTCTGAAGAGGCCGTTACTCAAGCTAAATTAGTGAAAGGAAAGGATTGGATGGCCTGAATCCATCTTTTTTGTAGCAATTTTTATGTTTTTCTATCAACGTTCATGCTTTTTTGATGAACGATGATGGTTTTGGGAGGAAAATTCTAATTTTTCTAGGGTTATTCTTTTAACTTTCTAAAATCACTTTCAATTTGTGCTAAAATACTTTCTACTTCGGTAGAAGTAATGGCGGTAGGTTCACCGTACTTTAAGCTGGATTTATGGGGTAATATCCAATTATCTCCTTTGGGCATGGCTTTTCCCATTCCTTTCATGTGTGCGGGTACATACTTTATTTGTGATCGTTCTCTTAATACCAAAGCCACTCCGGGCTTTAAAGGTTGTTCTTTTTCGGGTTCGCCTCTGGTACCTTCTGGGAATAGTATCGATGAATAGCCTTCATCCAGTGCTTTTATCATTTTATGAATGGGGTCGTTTTCAGGGTTTTCTTTGTCTCGCTTTCTGGGTATCAGCAATGCATTAATAAAAAAACCGCTTAGCTTAGACTGTATGCCCGATTTTCCAAAGTGGTCGGCAGCAGCTACGGGCTTTACTTTGTGCAAAATTTTGCTGGGCAATGAAGCCATTAAGGTCATGGTGTCTAAGTGGCTGTTGTGGTTTGCCACAATAATAAACTGTTTTTCTTTTACCAGAAACTTAGCTTTTGGGAAC
>JAUHYR010000066.1 GCA_030426475.1 Bacteroidia bacterium | reverse complement strand
TTTTCTTTTGAGCACTTGCAGCAATACAACAGCAAGTGATGAGTAAAAGAGTAATAAAATGCTTAATTCTTGTCACTTCCAATAAATAATACGAAGCACAAAAATAGGATTTTTACTTTGCTAAGTTTAATTTATTGAAATACCTACATTTGCTCAAACTACAATTGATAATGACAGAAAAAAACTCCTATACATTTGAAGACCTCTTAAAAATAATGGATGATTTGCGTGCTAAATGTCCTTGGGATAAAAAGCAAACCAATGAATCTTTACGCCATTTAACTATAGAAGAGACTTATGAACTGGCAGATGCAATTTTGGATAATGATGATGATGAAATAAAAAAAGAGTTGGGAGACTTACTTCTACACATTGTCTTTTACGCTAAAATTGGAAGTGAAAAAAACACATTTGATATCAATGATGTTGTTACAAGCATTTGCAAAAAGTTGATTGACAGACATCCACATATTTATGGTGATGTAGTGGCAAACGATGAAGAAACAGTAAAAGCCAACTGGGAAAAACTAAAACTAAAAGAAGGAAAAAAATCAGTTTTAGAAGGAGTGCCTAAATCATTGCCAGCAATGGTAAAGGCGGTAAGAATACAAGATAAAGCCAGGGGCGTTGGTTTTGATTGGGATAATAAAGAACAAGTGTGGCAAAAGGTGTTGGAAGAACTAAATGAGCTGAAAAGTGAAGTAGATAATAACACCAATAGAATAGAAGATGAATTGGGGGATTTTCTTTTTTCAATTATAAACTATTCTCGATTCATTAACGTTAACCCTGAAGATGCTTTAGAAAGAACCAATAAAAAGTTTATTCAGCGGTTTCAGTTTTTAGAAGAAGAAACCAAGAAAGACGGAAAAGAAATTTCAGACATGACACTAGCTGAAATGGACGAATACTGGGAGAAAAGCAAGAGTTTATATAAATAGATTGCTATTTCATTAAAAAACTTAAATTTGTACTTGTTAGTTTTTTGAAACATTTCTTTTTTTATGACTGATAATGAAAAGTTGGTAGACGAGTTAAAGAAAAAAACAAGCCTTCTAATTTCAAGTTATCAGCAACTTAAGAATGATGTAAACCGTTTAGCCGAAGAAAACAGCAAGTTAAAAACTTTGTTAAACGAAAAAGCATCAAATGAGGAGAGATTAATAGAAGAAACCAAACTTCTAAAACTGTCTCAAGGCATTAGCACCGATGATAAAAAAGAAGTGAAGCTTAAAATTAATGAATTAGTGCGGGAGATTGATAGTTGTATAGCTAGACTGAATAATTAAAATATTGAAAAACCAATTATCTATAAAAGTAACCATTGCAGACAGAGTTTATCCTCTGACAATTGCTGCCGAAGAAGAAGAAGGAATTAGAAAGGCAGCAGAAAATATTAATGCCGTTGTTAAAGAATATCAAAGTGCTTATGCTGTAAAAGATAAGCAAGACTTGGTAGCTATGGCAGCATTAAAGTTTGCAACAGAACAACTAACTGCTGATAAAAACAGCGTTACATTAGATCAATCGGTTTTTTCAACTTTAGAAGATATTAAAAAAGATATCGAGCAAGTATTAGCTTAATCGTTCTTTATATAAAGCATTGCCCGCACTGCTTCTGTTATTAAGGTAAATTTACAAAAGAATTGACCATTGGAGCTTAGCTCATCGGTTTCAAAATCAAGCCAATTTAGTTGGAAGATTGACAAATCGGGCGGCTTCATCCATTTTAATATGGTTTATCTTATTCAGGACGGTGCGGGTTTTTTTATTGTTTAATTTTTAAAATTAATTGTGATGGACATCATTAGTATTGTTATTGGTATAGTGGCCGGAGCGGTTCTTGGAACAATTGTTTTCTTCCTTATTTTAAAAAAGGGAATAGATAAACAAAAGAATCAAGCACTAGCTGATGCCAAGGCAGAGGCAGAAGTTCTTAAAAAAGACAAAATACTTCAAGCCAAAGAGAAATTTCTTGAGTTGAAAGAAGAACACGAAAAAGAAATTAATAAGCGAGAGCGAAAAATGGCGGAAGCTGAAAAGAAATTTCAGCAAAAAGAATCAGCACTTAGCAAACAACTTTCTGAAGTAAGTAAACGTGAAAATGATATTAATTCTTTAAAAGGAAATTTAGCTAAACAACAAGAAATACTTGAGCTAAAAGAAAAAGACTTAGAAAGGAAGCATCATGAGCATGTAAAAAAACTGGAAGCAGTTTCGGGTCTTTCTAAAGATGATGCAAAGGCAGAAATCATTGAAGCGTTAAAAGCAGAAGCCAAAACGGAGGCGATGGCTTATGTGAAAGATATTATGGAAGAGGCAAAAATTAATGCGGATAATGAGGCGCGTAAAATTGTTGTTCAAAGTATTCAAAGAGTTGCCACAGAGCAAGCCATAGAAAACTCAGTAAGTGTGTTTCATATTGAAAGTGACGATATGAAAGGAAGAATTATTGGTAGAGAAGGTCGAAATATTAGAGCGTTAGAAGCCGCAACAGGTGTAGAAGTAATAGTAGATGATACTCCTGAAGCTATTATTCTTTCTTGTTTTGATTCGGTTAGAAGAGAGATTGCTCGTTTGTCATTACATCAGTTAGTTGGAGATGGCAGAATTCATCCTGCAAGAATTGAAGAAGTAGTTGCAAAAGTTCACAAGCAAATCAATAATGAGATTATTGAAACAGGAAAACGTACCTGTATTGATTTAGGAATTCATGGCTTACACCCTGAGTTATTAAAAATGGTAGGAAGAATGAAATATCGTTCCTCTTATGGACAAAACTTATTACAACACTCCAGAGAGGTTGCCAATCTTTGTGCAACTATGGCATCTGAACTTGGTTTGAACCCTAAAATTGCTAAAAGAGCCGGATTATTGCATGATATTGGTAAAGTTCCTGAAGATGAACCGGAATTGCCACATGCTATTTTGGGAATGAAGTTAGCTGAAAAGTATAATGAAAAACCGGATGTATGTAATGCTATTGGTGCTCACCATGATGAGATTGAAATGACCACACTTATTTCACCTATTGTGCAAGTGTGTGATGCTATTTCCGGAGCAAGACCAGGTGCAAGGAGAGAGGTGGTAGAAGCATATATCAACCGAATTAAAGAATTAGAAACTATGGGTATGAGTTATCCGGGAGTTTCCAAAGCATTTGCTATTCAGGCAGGAAGAGAGTTAAGAGTGATGGTAGAGGCAGAACAGGTAACCGACCAACAAGCAGATATGTTGTCCTTTGATATTGCACAACGTATTCAAACAGAAATGACTTATCCCGGGCAAGTAAAAGTAACGGTAATAAGAGAAAAGAGAGCGGTGAATGTTGCTAAATAATTGTTTAGCAATAGAGTATAAAAAAACTTTTGAAAAAGTACTTTCAAAAATTGCCTTTTTAATGAATGCTTGTATATTTGCACTCGCTTTAAAAAAGCCGATTCCGTAGCTCAGCTGGTAGAGCACAACACTTTTAATGTTGGGGTCCTGGGTTCGAGCCCCAGCGGGATCACATAGAAACATTCGTTTCATTTCATTTGCCCACAAATCGTAAGGTTTGCGGGCTTTTTGTTTTTATATGGTTTCGTTTAAAACCGCATTTTGTTCCGTTTTTGGTTCGCTTTTTTTTCACCAAAACCCAGAATTTCACCAAAATGTAATTACTTAAAGATTAATTTAACAACTCTTTAAACTCAGCTAACATTAAAGCGGTTGCACCCCAAACAATATGTTCGTTAAATTTAAAGCAAGGAACTTCTGCTTTTAAGCCGTTACCCATTTTTACTTTAGAAGTAGTAATGTTTTGAGTATTTACTATTTCATTTATCGGTAGTTCTAAAATAAAATCAACTTCTGTTTTATCAGGTATGAAATTCGGTCTATTTTGAGTAGTGCTTAAAAAAGGATAAACAATAAAGTTACTCACCGGAATACAAATTTCAGTTAAGCATGAGATAATATTCACTTCAGTGGAAATAATATTTACTTCTTCTTCGGCTTCTCGTAAAGCAGTTTGTTTAAGGTGGATGTCTTGTTTTTCGTATCTTCCTCCCGGAAAACCAAACTGTGCGCTGTGAACACCTTCATAAGCTTTTCGCTTAATCAAGGCAGTATAAACTTCATTTTGGTGAGGGTAACAGCAAATTAAAACTGCACTTTTTCTGTAGTTTTCAATATTAAAATTAGGCATTCCTTTAATTGGGCGGTCAATAGGCGACATGCTTTGGTGAGCTTTAAAGCCCGGTAAGCCTTTCTTTAGGTTTTCTTTAAGCATGCTTTCAAATGAAACAATATCTACTTGGCCTGCCAAACTACTTTTCCTGTTTTAAGATTTTTGTATTGATTTAATTCTCCATCAACATAAAGTGCTACTACTTTCGGGCTTATGTATTCTATTTTGCTATAACTTAACGGAATTACTTTTTCGTTTTGCTTGTTAATAATGCCAATTAGTCCATCTTTTGAAACGATACTAAAGCCTCCTTTAAAATCCTCAGCCGATTGATAAGTTGCCGGAATAACTACTCTTCCTGAAATATCTACAAAGCCCATTAACGCTTTGTCCATAAATCGTATTAAACTATCTTGTTCGGTATAAATATTTTCAAAGCCATTTCCGTAGGCCAGTCGTTTTGGGAGATTATAAAAAAACCATTTATTGTTAGTGTTAACAGCAGCAAGCTCTTTTGTGAGTAGTTTTATCTCATTGTATTGTGGAGGTATAGCATATTTTCCAAGAGTGTCTATCAATCCAACTTTTTTCTTGAAAACAACTTTTGCTAAATTGTTTTCAAACTCGGATGCTTTTTGAACTCCGGGATATTCATCAAAATCAAAGGGAATAACTGTTTCTCCTTTTGAGTTTAAATACCCTACTTTTCCTCCTTTTATAGCAAGTAGCCTGTTTTGTTTTGGTTTACCAAGATATTTGTATTGTGATTGGACAATAATGTTCCCTTTTTTATCTGCCAAGCCAAAAAAATCATCTTGTCTGAAACGAGCTAAACCGTTTTCAAAATTTTCTACCCAATCGAAAGTGATGGGCAATACTTCTTTTCCCAAATGATTAATGATACCCATTTTTCCGTTTTTTCCAACGTAGGCATAACCGTTTTCGAAATCACCAGCTAAGTCGTAAACGTAAGGAATAGCTAGTTCTCCTCTTATATTCAGATAGCCATACTTTTCGTTTTTACTTACTAATATTCTATCGTCATCGCCAATACTTATTGCGTCATAAATAAATGGTAAAAATTGATGACCGTTTTTGTCTATTAGTCCATAATTTTCTCCTTTAGCTACAACGGCATAGCCTTCTTCAAATGCTTCGGCATCATCATAAATAAGTTTTATCACAACATTTCCTGTTTTATTGATGTAACCATATTTATCATTTTTTTGAACCACTGCATATCCTTCAATAAACTCACCTACACTTTCATATTCCGGTCTTATTACCTTTTCTCCGTACTCATTGGTAAAGCCCCATTTTCCATTTTCCTGAATGGGATAATACTTTGTTTGAAGTAGATTAAAGTCTTTTAAAATTTCACTTTTAAATGGATAATCGGGATAATCCATAGTAAACTGTGCTAGTATTTCAGGAGTGTATTTCTTAGTATAAATATGATAGATATTTCGCCAAGCTAAGTCCACTTTTGGGTGGTCGGGATATTGGTTGATAAATGTGTAGTAAGCATTTATAGTTCTGTTTCTGGTACTGATGAAATAAATTTGCTCCAGAGCATCTTCTCTGTAAGGTGAGTTGGGATAATTTTTAATAAACTGCTCATAGGCCGGAATAGTTAGGCTTGACGTTTCTTCTTCAAATAATGCTTTTTCATATTTTGCTTTTGCAATGTGATATTGCTCGGCTTTTGGATAGCGTTCACAGAATGCCTGATAAATAATAGAGGTATTTATTTTTTCAGCTTCTATAAATGCTAAACTGTCTCTGTATAAAATAGCAGTTTCAAGATTATGGGCATCTTTGTGAATATTGATATATTCTTCAAATTCCTGAAGTGATTGTGTGACCAACACACTGTCAAATATTTTATCATTTATCAATTTTTTTAGTGAGTCAATTCGTAAAGAGTCAAGGCCAAATTGCTGATATTTCAATCGTTTCTTCTCCTCAACAAACTTATAGTTGTTCTGGCTAATGATAATATACTTATATGCCGAATCAATATCAGTAAAGGGGTTGTCTGTTCTGAAATAGATAGTGCTTAAGCCAAAAGCGGCAGGGGAGGTAGCTTTTTTTAAACTTTTGGAGAAAAACTTTTTTGCTTTAAAATAGTCGTAAATAGAAAGTGCTTCAAAGCCTTTTTCTACTTTTCCGGAAAGCATTATAAAAGCTACTAATAATAAAACTATTTTTTGAAAAATACTTCTTTGCATTTGTGGTGCAAAGGTAGTAATTGGAAAGTAGCATTTAATTTATTAAATTTTAAAACTTCTTAACACCATCTACAATTATTTCATAACGGTTAGGTTTTGCATTGGTAATGACTTCAATGCTGGCGCCAAACTTTCCTTGTGGATAGTCTTTATTTAAAGTGGCTTTTATAATGGTGATTTCTCCAGGTTTTATAGGTTCTTTGGTAAATTCTACTTGGGTGCAATGGCAAGAAGAAGTGGCAGAGTAAATAAATAAATCGGCTTCACCTGTGTTAGTTAGTTTAAATTCATAAACTCCTTGCATGGCAGAAGTAACATCATTAAAATGATGTCCTGTTTTTTCAAATTTTATAACCGGAAGTTTTTCTAATTCGTTACCATCAAATGACTGATTGGTACTGTCATTAAATTCAATGGCTAAAATTTCAATCTTTCTTTCCAAAGCTGCTTTTGGGTTGTAAACGGAGTTTTTGGTGTCGTAATAATCATCACTTACATTTTTTTCTGATTTGTATTCTCCAAATGGAATTTTAACAATGGTTAATTGTTTGCTATCAAAGTAGGGGTTGAATACTCCTTTTTCGTACTGTTGTAAATAGTTAATTAAACTTGAAATTCTTCTCAGCGTAAGATTTACGTTGTAGTCGGATTTTGATAAAGGGCTAGCATATCCTTTAATGGTTAATTCAATTTGAGTTCCTTTTTTAAGTTCTTCTAATAATAGTTTTGTAAAAATTTCTAAATCCTTTACTCCTCTTTCGGCATAGTTTTCAAAAAATGCATCTATATCGTCTTCTGCATCCAGTTTATCATCTCCTTCAAGTCCCTCAGAGTATTTGTTTTTGTATTCCTTTTTAAGTTTTACGTAATCATTATAGGTAGTTATATAATTCTTCTGAGTGATAGTATCTCTAGTTCTTGGGTTGGGTTCGTCATTATGAAAATAAAGCGTAGGAAGATATTTTCTCAGCTCATCTCGTTTAACTTCAACAATAGATTTTTTGATTATTTTTTCAGGTAAGGTAGCTACGTATAAGTCATTACAACAGTTTTCACCTTTTTTTGCAAACGAACCGTCTCGGTTGGAAGTGAATATTCCAATTCTTCCGGTTTTTGAAAAATACATATCGTTTAAGCTACTATTGAAAGGAGGTTTCATATTTACGGGAGCAGAAAAACCCGATGTTGGAGTTCCTTTACTCCTAAAAATATCAAATCCCCCAAGGTTCATGTACCATTCTGAACTAAAATATAAGGTGCTATCGTCTGCATCATAACATGGCGAAATCTCATTATCTATACTATTTACTGAGTCACCTAAATTTACTGGTTTTCCATATCTCCAGAACTGGTCAATAGGAGAGTACCAAATATCTAATTTTCCTTTTCCGCCTTCTCTGTCAGAAACAAAAAGTAGATAAAATTTATCATTGATTTTAGCTTCATAAGGTTGTGTTGAAGTATATTTTTCATGATTTATTTCTTCTATTTCTTTTGGCTCTTCTCCTTTGGTCGCCACCATTATTTTGCAATGTCCTTTTTTATTGCATCTGGTAAAGTAAAACCTTAATCCATCACTACTCCAACTTCCATTAGCATTATGATAACCGTTTACGTTGAATTTTTCAGACATTTCTCCAACAGTTTTCCAATTTTCAATGGAATCTCCTTTGGCTTCATATAATTTAATGAAATAGGTAGTGGTATCTAAAATTTGATTGTCTTTGTTTACTTTATCCGTTCGCATGGAAGAGAAAAACATTTCTTTCTCGTTTTTTACATAACCTGCAAAGTCAGATTCATAGCTGTTTACATCTAAGCTTAAATGTTGTATTTTTTCATCAGCTGAATCTCTAAGCATAATAATTGCTTCTTCGCATGACTTTTGCTCATGTATTACTTTTTGATATTCAAAGCCCTCTTTTTGTTTTTTAAAGTATCGTACACACTTTTTAAAATATTTCCTGGCATTATTATAATCTCCGTTATACTTTAACATAACTGAATACCAATATACATCCATTGGATAGGTTCTACCTCTATCTTTTTTATAGATTTGAAGATATACTTCAGCGGCATTTTTATAGTCATTCGTTAAACGATAACAAGTAGCAGACTGATGCTTTGAATACATATCATTTGGGTCAAACTCTAGAGCTTTTTTATAGAATTTGTTTGCTCCGTAGTATTCTCCCAGATTAAAAAGAATATCTGCGTTTTTAAGTGTTTGTTTGTAGTTTTGAGAGAATGAAATGCCGGATAAAAGAAGGAATGTAAACAGTAAAGCTTTAGCTATAATATTATGTCCCATTTTTTTTCTAATCACCAATCTCTTTTTACTATAACTATATATAATTTGGACAAACTTTGTAATATTTAATTTCCGGTCTGAATTTTCTGAAAATATAAATTACAGCTATTTCCAATCCGCCCCTTAAATTACTGGCGGGTTTCAATGTAGAAATGTTGAAATCATAACTTACTCCTACGGTAATATTATCATATTCTACACCTGCTGTTACATAAGTAGCATCTTTATTTCTATACCAAAACCCTCCTGTTACGGCTGTTATACCATCTAATCGATATCGCATGTTTGATCCTATTAGTAGCTCAGAAAACTTTCCTTGTCGTTGAAATTGTAATCCGGGCATTAAGTCTATTTCAGGGGTAATCATAAAATCAGTGGTAACAAAAAACAATGCCCTTCTGTCAAGCCTGATACTATTATCATTAAAGAAGGATTGTTTTGGGGAAGTAAGGTTGAAAAAGCTCATTCCGGCAGTATATCTCTGGCGTGCTTTAGGGTGGTAGCTATAGCTAAATCCTAAGTTTAAATTGGGATAAATTCTACCATCATTTGCAAAAGTTTCTCTACTGCTTAAGCTTGGGTCATATTTATAACCGTTGTATTGGTTGTCAAAATTTAATGCATCATAATTAATGCTTCTTTGTGTGATTCCGGTTTGCAAGCCAACACTAACTGAATGAATGGAGTCAGAAGTTAAATTTTTAGAATAACCGCCCGATAAATTCATTTTAAATGTGGTAAACTTAGAATCACCCGTACGGTCATACATGGTAACAAATCCTGCATTTACGCCTTGTATATTTTGTTTAGCTAAAATATTAGCAGCATCTGCCGAAACACTGAAGGTTTTGTAAGGTTGTGTAACCGATCTCCATTGCGAACGGTGATTAAAAACAATTCTATAATCTCCGTTAAATTGTCCGCTAAGAGATGGATTTAAATTAATAGGAGAGTAGTAAAATTGTGAAAAATGGATGTCCTGTGCTTTAAGAAAAAAGCCTATAAATAATGCTGATATAAAGAATAGTTTTTTCACTATCTAATTACGGTTACGTTTCCTTTCTTAAAATACTTTTCGCCTCCCAAACAAGTTATTTCCAGATAATATACAAATACTGCAGGGTCAACATCTTTTCCTTTAAATGTACCATCCCATCCTGTGTTTTGGTCGGTGGTTTCAAATACTAATTCTCCCCATCTGTCATAAACTCTGAGTAGCATTTCATCAATATTGTTTCCTCTTACAAATAGTAAGTCGTTTTCTCCGTTTCCATCAGGTGTAAATGCGTTTGGAATAAAAATATCAGGTTCTCCACAAACGAGTTCTATAACATACACCGTTACCTGAGTTGTTCTAAAACATCCCGGAGCATTTGGGTCAGATATAGTAACTGTATAAGTTGTAGTTACTTCTGGTGTTGCCGTTGGGTTGGCAATATTCGGATTATTTAATCCAGAGGTAGGAGACCAGGTATAAGTGAATCCCGGTTGTGGGTATGCATGTAAAACAGTGCTTTCTCCTTTCACTACGGTATCTTTATCTGTAGTTGCGTATAGACTTCCAAAATTAATTCCCGATACATAGACAAATGCAGAATCAATTACCTGACATCCGTTTTGGTCAGTAGCAGTAACATAATACATGGTAGATGAAGAAGGCGAAACATAAACTACTGAAGAATCATTATTATAACTTATTATTCCGCTATTGGGTTGCCAAAAATAATTTAGCGAAATGATTGGTGTATTATTGGTAACCATAATAAAACCAGTGTCTCCCGAGCAAATAGAAATATTGTTAGAAATAGAAATGTCTGGGTCGCTAATTGTAATTAATACACTATCCTTGATTTCACAATTCATTCCGTTAGTTCCTTTGAAATAATAATAACCACTGGAGTTTACAAAAACCTTTATGGTGCTGTCATTTGGATTATTAAGAGGAATTGCAAAGTTTGACAGTTTAGACCATACATAATTGTTTGCAGTCCCAAAAGTATTTGCAATTAAAAGAATAGAATCACTTCCGCATAAAAAGGTATCATTCGGGAGATTGAGTAGCATGTTAATTACATTCACCGTTTGATAAACGGTGTCCGTACAAACACCGTTTGAGATTAATAAAATATAGGTAGTTGTAACATTTGGAGTCGCAATGGGGTTGGATACCGTAGTATCGTTTAACGTGCTTCCGTTTAGCCAGGCATAAGTAATACTTGGGTCTGGATTTGGTGATAAGCCAATTTGAATGTTTTCGCCAAAACACACACTTTGATTGGCTAGGCTATAAGAAGTGTCACCTAAAATGGTGATAGATTTTATAACGGTATCTCCAAAGTTACATGCACCTGTGTCTGACACTGTTAGAGTAATAGTATAAGTTCCGGGATTGGTGTAGGTGTGTGTAGGATTTTTTGAAGTTGATGTATTTCCATCTCCAAAGTTCCAGTTATAAATAGTAGTTTGTAATCCTTTACTCAAATTGGTGAAAGTATGTGTGTAGGGTGTACAACCAATAGGAGGAGTAACAAAATCTGCAACTACAATAGGTAAATTAAAGTCGAATTTAAATACGCCATTATTACATCTTCCTCCGGCAGTCGCATTATTAGAACTTGAATGTGCTCCGGGAGTTGTTGGAAAATTTTGATCACCTCCACAACTTGCACAAACAGATTGATAAACCCTTCCATTTCTATCAAACCTACTGGTTCCTCCATCTACATGTTCAAGACCGGTAGGGCTACCAAAATAAGTAGCATAAAATAATTTTGATGCATCATCTTCTAAGACCATTAAGTAAAAATCACTTCCATCAGTAGTTTTATCGTAAACTGTATCAGGAGCAGTTGCTATAACATCCATTCCAACAGTATTTCCTGTACTGTTTACTGCTCCGCCCCAACCACTCAAATACATCTTACTACAAACATCAACCAAAAATGCTGTAGGAGATATATTAATGGCTCCATTTCCTGAACCAAAAGCTGTTGACCAAATTACAGAGTCTAATTCGGGTGTTAGTTTAGAAACAAATTGCCCACCACCAACTTTATTGTATAAAGCATTATTAATGAAAAAGCTTCCGCTATGCTGTGTTTGTCCAAATACATGAACATTATTACTTCTGTCTAACTCTACAAAATAACTTTGGTCATAATCGGCAGTTCCCCAGTAAGTGGAATGAAGAAGATTACTTCCGTTAGCACTTAAGTGTGATATAAAGCCATCAGCTCTTCCACCTTGAAAGCTAGTTTGAAGAGTATTTGCTGTTGTATCAAAGTCAGTAGAAGCTGTACCTCCGGTGATGTAGATATCACCTTTTTTATCTAACTCCATTGCGTATCCTGCATCATTTAAGGTTCCTCCTAAATAAGTGCTCCATACCAACGTAGTTAAATTATTATCCATTTTAAAAACAACTGCGTCTAATGCTCCACCTATAGTTTTTTGAAAAGCATTGGTGGTTGTTGGGAAGTCATTTGATAGTGTAGAGCTAACAACAAAGCAATTGTTATTATCATCTACCATTATTTCACCTCTTACTTCGTCAGCATAATTAAATTTAGTAGCGGTTCCTATATTTAGCCCATCATTAGAAGTACCGCCTACAAATGTAGACGCCATCAAATTTTGTCCGTTAGCTGAGAGCCTGGCAATAAAAATGTCTGAACCATTTGGAAAACGAATACCTAATCCTGAAGGGGCGAAATTCGTACCGCCACTAAAAACAGTATCATAAGCATTATTTGTCATGGGAAAATTTGCGGAGCCTGTAGTTCCCAAAATAAATATTTCATCATTGCTGTTGGTAATAATACTATGTGGCAGTTCATCGCTATTCCCACCTAGTAAGGTTGAATAAACCATAAAACCACCGGTAGTGTCATATTTGGAAATAGCTATATCTGTTCCTGCATTGCCGTTTCCGGTGCCACCAGCAAAATTTGTTTGATAAGCTCCACCAGTAGTTGGATATAAACCAATAGCACCAAAAACAGTACTTCCTGAATAAAGAAATCCAAATTGGTCAAAGCAGGCAGTATATCCAAAATTATCAGAAGTAGAGCCGGAATATGTTGAAAAAATGAGAGAAGGGTCTATTACCAAGGGGAAGCTTTTGTTATATTTTCCAAGTTCAAATGAAACTTCATTGTTACCATTTAATTTAAACGAGCAATCTACTTTTATTCTATTGCCATTTATATCTTGGTAGGCGTAAGGTTTTTCTTCATAATAATCATTAACAGACGTTTTAACTTTTAGGTTTCCGTTTTCAATTTTAAGTTTTACATCTCCTTCATACTTAATGATAATGTTTTTTGGGTTTGCTTTGGCAGAAACAATAAAGTCGTATTTAAATTGACTTTCATTGGCTTTTATACTCAAGTCAATTCCTTCATAAAGGTTTTGATAAGTAATGTTTTGGTAAGCTAATGCATTTGAACCCCACTTGCTTTTATCTTTTCCTAACAGGAAGGCATATTTGGTAGGATAGGGATTTTCTGAGATAACTCTAACATCTTTGTTTGAATTTTTAAAAGTGGATGTAAAGCTGTGGAAGTTTACAATAGGATCTTTTTTAATCTCACTTTCATGTGCTGTATGGCTGTGATAAATTTTGTCTATTTTCTTTTGGTCATAGAAGTTAAAGGTAAACTGATTTTTTTCGGTGAATAAGAAACCACCCGGTAGAGCTGTTCTATGTGTGACATTTTCGGGCCATTGTCCTTTGTTTTCTATTAACCGAAATTCGTTTTGACCAAACTGATTAATAGTTAAGAAAACGCCAAAAAGTAGTATGCAAGTTTTCCTCAGTCTCATTTAAACAATAAAGATACGAAATCTGTTTTACATCAAAACTTATCCCTAAAAAAGGTGGTTTAGTCTAAAAGTTTTGCAGGTAAAATTTCAATTATTACTTTTGGGTATTATTTAGACTAAATCTAAATAAAAGATGAGCGAAGTTAAGGTAATTATAGCAGATGAAAATGAAATAAGTGCAGAAGGTTTGCATTCTATTTTACAAGGAGATAGCGCAATAAATGTACTAGGTATTGCAAAATCCTTTGATGAGCTCATTCAAATTGGTTCAACTGAAAAACCTAATGTAATTGTAATGGATTTTTCAGGAGATAATTTTGGAGCAGAAAAAGTGCAGTTGATTAAGGGAGTTTTTCCAAAATCTAAAATAATTGCAATTACTCCACAGCTTCATAAATCACAAATTCTTAAGGTTCTTAAAACCGGTGTAAGTAGTTATTTATTAAAAGATTGTAGTAAGGATGAAATTGTAGATGCCGTGCATGAAACCAACAAAAACAAAGCTTTTTATTGTGAAAAAGTGTTGGGCTTAATTTCACAAACCGGACAGGGAGATTTACTATGTGATGAAGTCGCGCTTTCTTTGAGAGAGATTGAAATTATTAAACTAATTGCGCAAGGTTTAACCAATAAAGAAATTGCTGATAATTTGTTTTTGAGTGTACATACGGTAAATACACACCGTAAAAACATTATGCAAAAGCTAGGTTTAAAAAATACAGCCAGCATTGTTATTTATGCCGTTAAGGAAAACATTGTTTCTGCCTAAATGAAGTTAATTGCCGATAGCGGTTCTACCAAAACAGACTGGAGATTAATCAAATCAGATAACTCTTTTGAACAAACCACTACTATTGGACTCAATCCTTATTACGTTTTATTAGAACAAATTCAAGCGGAGATTAAAAATGATAAATTGTTGTCAGACTACTTAAGCGATGTAAATGCAATTCATTTTTATGGCTCAGGCTGTAGCTCAGACGAAAAAAAGAAAGTAATAACAACAGCTTTATCTGGCATTTTTAAAAAAGCTGAGGTAGAAGTTCAACATGACTTATTGGGAGCAGCAAGAGCTTTGTGTGGTAGAAAAGCTGGAATAGCAGCAATTTTAGGTACAGGTTCTAATTCTTGTGAATATAATGGAAAGGAAATAGTAACTAATATTCCTTCTCTGGGTTTTGTTTTGGGAGATGAGGGGAGTGGAGCACACCTAGGAAAAGAATTATTACGAGCCTTTGCTTATGGAGAATTACCTGAAGAATTAAAAAAGAAGTTTGATTTTAGATATAAAACAACAGTATCTGAAATTTTAGAACACACTTTACAAAAGCCACTGGCTAATAGATATATGGCAGGTTTTGCAAAGTTTTTATTTCATAATATTAACCACCCTTTTGTCTCGGAAATTGTGGTAAGGTGTTTTACAGAGTTTTTTGATAGACATATATGTAAGTACGAGAGTCATAAAAACGTCCCGGTCCATTTTGTGGGCTCAATTGCTTACTATTTTGGAGACAGATTGCGTTATGTTGCAGAAGAAAAAGGCGTAGTATTAGGCAATATTTTGGAAAAACCTATTGCCGCTTTAACGCTTTATCATAGCTAATAAAAAATCCCGAATGTTTCCACCCGGGATTTTCTGAATAATATAACTTTTTTAAAAAGCTGCTTTAAAAGAAATAATTATGTTTCTTCCTGCTGCTACTAATCCAGAGCTGTATGGACGGTACCTTTCATCAGTAATGTTTTCTATTCCTGCACTTATGGTGAAGTGATTGGTAAACTGATACATTGCTTTGACGTTTAACGTGTACCAGCCAGGAGAATAAGGATTGCCGTTTTCATCGGTAGCATAAATTTCCGTTTTTCCCTTTTCTTCTTCAGGCATGTCTTCAAAAGACCTTTCTCCATTGTAAATGCCGTACAG
>JAUHYR010000065.1 GCA_030426475.1 Bacteroidia bacterium | reverse complement strand
ATAAAACGGTGAGCTCTAACAATATAAGATGAATCATCACCACCGGTAGAAACCTTTACATCAAAAAGTAATAGTGAGAAAAAAGCAGTTAACAACAGGATAATACCTAAATATAACTTTGAATTTTTATCAAAATGTTTATCTAGTTTATCTAAAAAATCGGATGAAACGGTCTCTTTTTTACTCATGTAAATTGATTAGAAGTGCTAAAGATAAAAATTTAATAGTTGGCTAATAGTTACCCAAAAAACTTAGTGTTTTCTTTTGCCATTTTTCTTAGTAGTGGACTACATCTGTAGCGGTCTTCCAAATATTCATTATGTAATCTATCTAATGTGTCGACACAATGCTGAATTCCTTTTTCGTCAGCCCATTGCAGCAAGCCTTTTGGATAGTTTACTCCTTTAGTCATGGCTAAGTCGATATCTTCTTTAGTAGCAATATTTAAATAAAGTGCATCAGCAGCTTCATTAATAAGCATTACCTGTATTCTCCAAAGGATATCATTGCCTAATTTTTCATCTTTATTCGGTTGAGGCATTTCCACTCCTTCAGCATAATTGTAATATCCTCTACCTGATTTTCTTCCTAACCAACCAGCTTCTGAATGACGCTTTTGGGTGAAAGATGGCTTATATCTTTGATCGTAATAAAATGCGGCAAATACACTTTCAGTTACGGCATAGTTTACATCATTCCCAATAAAATCCATTAATTCAAAAGGGCCCATTTTAAATCCGCCTAATTCTTTCATTGCCCAATCTATTGTGGCAAAGTCTGCAAAGCCTTCTTCATAAATTCTTAACGCTTCTCCATAAAAAGGTCTAGCTACTCTGTTTACAATAAAACCGGGAGTGTCTTTAGTAATAACGGTTACTTTTTTCCAACTGTCAATTACTGCTTTTGCTTTTTGCAAAACTTCTTTGCTTGTTTGAATGGCAGGAACAATCTCCACCAATGGCATAAGCGGTGCTGGATTAAAGAAATGAATTCCCAAAACTCTTTCAGAGTTTTTGCATGCAGCGGCTATAGAAGCTACAGATAGGGAAGAGGTGTTAGTGGCCAAAATAGTTTCAGGCTTAACTAATGCTTCTAAATCCGAAAATATTTTCTTTTTTAAATCTAATTTTTCTATGACTGCTTCAATTACTAAATCACAATTTTTGCAATCTTCCAGTTGATTGGAATAAGTAATCCTACCAATAATTTCAGCTTTTTGTTCTTCGCTATACTTTCCTTTTTCAACCAGTCGGTTAAAAATTTTCTCATGTGTTTTTTTAGCTTTTTCGATAGCTTCAGGAAAAGCGTCAAATAAAACCGTTTGGTGACCAAACGTTGCTGCTACTTGTGCAATACCAGCACCCATTGTCCCTGCTCCAATAACTCCAATATTCATATCTAATTACTTTTTAAAACAAAACCTAAATTAGCTCCTATACCTTGACCGATATTTCTGCCTGCAATAACATAAGAGGTTCCAACATAAAAACCTAGTCGTTGAAATAAAGGTGTGTAATAAGTTGCACCTACTTTATGATAATCAACTCCTAGTTCTCTAAAAGTTGAAGGAGCCGGAGTTCCTCTATAATCCAAACCTCCATCACTCATTTGAAAATCGTACCATACATCAAAATAATGTTTTGCTGTTGCCTTCCCAATTTTTAAAGCACTGTTAATTGCATCAGGAACCGGCTGATGCTTATAATTATAGGCAGCTTGAAATGTTCCGAACCAACCATTACTTGAAAAATAATGAATGACAGGTCGAACATCAATCACAGTAGCCCTTTGACCAATAGCATTTAATCCCTCAGTTTGATAATTAGCTAAGTTGGTTGAAATTCCACTTGCCAAACTAAATGAAAGTTTCCCTTTTTCTAATTCTTTTTCATAAGCCTTAAACTTTAAAAAAGCGCTACCATCTTGTACAGATTTGACTGTATTAATGGCAACATAAGGCGCAGAAAGATATAAGTCAAGTCTGTCAAACAAACCGGCTGCAATAAATAGGTTGGCGTTATAGATGGTTCTTGATAAGTCTATTTTATCTTTTCCTGCAAAAAATTTATCAGCAAATTCTACACCACCTCCGGCAACCACTTCAATATTTCCTTTTCCTTTATAAAAGCCGTCAACTCTTCCTTGTGAAAAAGCAAGTGAAGAGGTAAATAGGAATGTTATGGTGATTAATTTTTTCAATTAGTTTCCTTTAAATTCAGGTTTTCTCTTTTCCAAAAAAGCATTTACTCCTTCGTTGTAATCATGAGTTTTTCCGGCAGCTGTTTGTAACTCGTCTTCTAGTTTTAGCTGTTGTTCAAGTGTATTATTAAAACTTTCATTAAGCGCTCTTTTGGTTAAGCCGATTCCTTTGGTTGGCATTTTACTTAAGGTTTCTGCTATTTTAAAAGACTCTACTTTAAACGTATCATCACTAAATGATTTATAAATCATGCCCATTTGTTCGGCATCTTTTGCAGATACTTTGTCTCCCAACATGGTTAATGCAGAAGCTTTTTGTAGCCCAATAATTCTAGGTAAGAAGTAAGTCCCACCACTATCAGGAATAAGCCCAATTTTACTAAAAGCTTGAATGAAAGATGACGATTCTGTAGCAACGCAAATATCACAGGCCAAAGCAATGTTGGCTCCGGCACCGGCAGCAACACCATTCACAGCACCAATGATTGGTTTTTCTATTTTTCTAAGTCTTGTAATGATAGGGTTATAGTGTTCTGAAACAATTTTAGTTAACTCCGGACCATTAGGGTCAATGGCTTCTGCTAAATCTTGTCCTGCACAAAATGCTTTACCCTCTCCTGTAATATAGATAGCCCTTATAGTGTCATCTTTTTCGCATTCATCTAGTCTTAGCTGAAATGCTAACGCCATTTCACGGTTAAATGAATTAAAAACATTAGGGCGGTTTAAAGTGATTTTTGCGACACCTCCAATTTTTTCAAATAAAATACTTTCCATTGAGTAAATAATTTTGAGAGGTGAAGGTAGGAAAAATTGATTTATTTGGCGATTCCGAACAAATCATATTCTGTAGCATCAGTAATTTCAATATTAGCGAAATCACCAATTCTAAGATAAGTGTCTTTTGTATTGATTAATACTTCGTTATCTACATCAGGAGAATCAAACTCAGTTCTTCCAATAAAATTCTCGCCTTCTACTTTATCAATTAAAACCGTGTAGGTTTTGCCAATTCTAGCTTGATTCAGTTCCATTGAAATACCCCTTTGTATTTCCATTATTTCATTGGCTCGCTGTTGTTTCACCTCTTGAGGAACATCATCTTCTAGCTGAAAAGCATGCGTATTTTCTTCATGTGAATAGGTGAAAACTCCAAGCCTATCGAATTTCATGGATTTTACCCACTCTTTTAATTCATTAAAATCTTCTTCGGTTTCACCTGGATAGCCACAAATTAAGGTGGTTCTAATAGCTATGTTTGGAACTTTCACTCTTATTTCTGCAATAAGTTCATCTGTTTTTTCACGGGTAATGCCTCTTCTCATGGATTTTAGCATTTTAGTAGTTCCATGCTGTAAAGGAATATCCAGGTACTTACAAACTTTTGGATTGTTAGCTATTTCATCTATTACATCTTTAGGAAATCCTGAAGGAAAAGCATAATGCAATCTTAGCCATTCTATGCCTTCAACTTCTGAAAGTTTATTTAAAAGCTCTGCTAACTTCCTTTCTTTATAGATATCTAGCCCGTAATAAGTAGAGTCTTGTGCAATAATGATAAGTTCTTTCACACCTTGCTTAGCTAAATCTTTGGCTCTTGCAACCAACTCTTCAATAGGAGTAGAAACATGTTTTCCTCTCATAATGGGAATTGCGCAAAAACTACAAGGTCTATCGCATCCTTCAGAGATTTTAAAATAAGCGTAATGTTTTGGGGTGGTTAATAAACGTTCTCCAACCAACTCATGTTTATAATCAGCTTTTAGTGTTTTAAGTAACGAAGGAAGTTCTTTAGTTCCAAACCATGCATCAATATTGTCTATTTCAGATGAAAGTTCAGGCTTATAACGCTCAGAAAGACAACCTGTAACGTAAACTTTATCTACAAAACCATCTTTTTTTGCCTCTGAAAACTGTAAAATAGTATTGATGGATTCTTCTTTTGCATTGTCAATAAACCCACATGTATTGATGATTACGATTCCACAATCATTGGATGATGATTCATGCTCAACCTCAAACTTATTTGCTTTTAGTTGCCCCATCAACACTTCTGAATCAAAGATATTTTTGGCACAACCCAGCGTAACTACATTAACTTTATTTTTTTTGAGTGTTTTAGTTTTCAAATGAGTCTATTTCTTAAAAAATGAATCAACAAATTCCTCTTTATGAAAAGGCTGTAAGTCATCAATACCTTCGCCAACACCAATGTACTTTACAGGTATTTTAAACATATCAGAGACACCTATAACTACTCCGCCTTTGGCTGTTCCGTCAAGCTTAGTAAGTGCCAAGGCATTCACTTCAGTGGCTTTAGTAAATTGTTTAGCTTGTTCAATAGCATTTTGACCTGTTGAGGCATCAAGTACCAATAAAATTTCATGCGGTGCATTAGGAATAACTTTTTGCATCACATTTTTAATTTTACTTAACTCATTCATTAAGTTGATTTTATTGTGCAATCTTCCTGCTGTATCTATAATAATTACATCTGCATCATTCGCTTTTCCGTGAGCAAGTGTGTCGTAAGCTACAGAAGCAGGGTCAGCATTCATTCCCTGATTAATAACTGGAACACCCACTCGTTCACCCCAAATTTTAAGTTGGTCCACAGCTGCTGCTCTAAATGTATCTGCTGCGCCTAATACTACTTTTAAGTTTTTCTTTTTGAATTGACTGGCTAGTTTACCAATGGTGGTGGTTTTACCAACTCCATTCACACCCACAACCATAATAACATAAGGTTTGGTGTCTTTTGGTAATTCAAAATCAGTATAGCTTACGGTATTGTTTTCAGTGAGGAGATCAGCAATTTCTTCTCGTAAAATTTTGTTCAGCTCGTCCGTTCCTAAGTATTTATCCTTAGCAACTCTTTCTTCAATTCTATCAATTATTTTAAGAGTAGTTTGTACACCAACATCAGAGGTGACTAGTATTTCTTCCAGACTATCTAAAACATCGGCATCTACGGTTGATTTACCTACAACTGCCCTGGAGAGTTTGCCAAAAAAACTTTCCTTGGTTTTGTTTAAACCTTCGTCCAGTTTTTCCTTTTTGTCTTTCGATAAAAAACTAAATACTCCCATTTGTTAGTTAAAAAAAAAGCCCCAATCTCAAGAATGGAGCTTTCTATAAATATTGTGTAATTATTATTTCATGTTTTTGAAGAAATCATCTACTTTATCAGTAGTTACCATTTCTTCTTTAAAAACGTATGCACCGGTTTTAGGTGAACGCTCCATTTTAATTACTTTAGAGAAGTTTCTTCCACCTTCTTTCTTTAATGTTGCAACAACCTTTTTAGCCATGACTTATCTTATTTAATTTCTTTATGAACAGTAACCTTTTTAAGGATAGGGTTAAATTTCTTTAACTCTAATCTATCAGGTGTGTTTTTTTTGTTTTTAGTAGTAATGTATCTTGAAGTACCAGGTTTTCCTGAATTTTTATGCTCAGTACACTCTAAAATCACCTGTACTCTGTTACCCTTTTTTGCCATTGTTGTTAAATTTTGGGACGCAAATGTAGTGAAATATTTAAAACTTTACCAAAATCAATCAAAAATACTTGGTTCTGCCATCAGTTTTTCAATTTCTTCTATGGTTCTGGGCGCTTTGGCGGATAAATTTACCGGACCTGCTTCGGTAATCATAATGTCGTCCTCTATTCTAATGCCAATGTTCCACCATTTCGGATCACAATCAGAGCCTTCGGCTATATAAATTCCCGGTTCTACGGTAATAACCGTTCCGGGCATTAAGGGACCATATAATCCTGCATCGTGCACATCCAGCCCTAAATAATGAGATGTGCCGTGCATAAAGTATTTTTTCACTTCGTATTCTTTTTCAATAATTCCCAGTTTAACTAATTCTTTGGCAATAATAGAAGTGGCTGCTCCATTAGGATCCCAAAACTTATTTCCTGCTTTGCAGGCTTCAATGCCTGCTGTTTGTGCTGCCAAGACAATATTGTAAATGGTTTTTTCTTCTTCTGAAAATTTACCGTCAACAGGTAGTGTTCTGGTAACGTCTGCCGTATATCCGTGATATTCTGCACCAATATCTGAAACCAGTAAATGTTCGCCTTTTAAAGGTTTTCTGTTGGTAGTATAATGTAAGATGCAAGAGTTCTCTCCGCCTCCCAAAATAGAAGGAAATCCGGTGTATTCCGAGCCGTATTTTTTAAATACGTATTCAATAATAGCTTCTGATTGGTACTCCGTCATTCCCGGTTTTAGAGCTTTCATCAACTCAATTTGTGCGTCACAGGTAATATTAATGGCTTTGGTCATTAATTCAATTTCTTCGGGCTGTTTTATTTCTCTGAGCATTGCCATTAGTTCAGGCAATTTTCTTGGAGTAGCGTGTTCTACATTTTCTATTTTTTGGTTAAAGTATTTGAGCATAGAATGTAAATCGCCTTTGTCTGTTTTATCATCTCTTACATCATCTTCAGGTGTGATGTAAAAAAGGCCTTTGAGTTTATCAAAGTTAAACTCAAAGCTAGCAAAGTCTTGATTTGAAATGGCTGTTTTTATTCCTAAATAAGAGGAAGCATTTTTTACGCCTAATCTTCTTCCATCCCAAACTTCAAACTTCGGGTTGCGGTCTTGCATAAAAATAATTTCATTGGTGATAATGGAGTCAAATTTTTGCGGGTTTTTGTAAATGATAATTACTGCATTGGGTTCTCTTAAACCTGTTAGGTAGTAGAAGTTAGGGTCTTGATGATATTCATAATTTACATCATTAGAGCGATTTCTTATCGGATTGGCAAATATTACGGCTGCGGAGTTTTCGGGTAAGAGTTTTCTTAATGCTTCTCTACGTTCTGCATGAAATTCTTTGGATAACAAATCGTCATCATAATTATAGTATTCCAAGTGTTTGGGTTGATGAATGGAAATGTCTTCTTGTGCAGGTAAAATAATTACGGCAATCAAAAGAGAAAATATAGCTGATAAAAACTTCATGTGTTAAAATTAATCAAGCAAATAAAAATAAAAAAGGCCATCTAAACCAGATAGCCTTAAAAATTGTACCAATATTGTAGTGTTACTTTACGTAACCTTTTTCTTTAGCTTTTTCCCAAGCAGCTTTTAAACCAATTTTGTTGATGGTTCTTATACCTGCTGTAGAAACTTTAAGCGTTACCCATTTGTTTTCTTCTTCAAAAAAGAACTTTTTCTTTTGAAGATTCGGGTAAAATCTTCTTTTCGTTTTAATGTTAGAGTGAGATACATTGTTCCCAACAATCGCTTTTTTTCCGGTAATTTGACAAATGTTCGCCATATCGCATTAAATTTAAGGGGTGCAAATAACGGAAATATTCACCTAACTTCAAAGTTTATTTAAAATTTTATTTCTAAGCAGGTTTAATGCAGTTAAAGAGGATAGAATTATGTTTCGCTCTCGGTTGTCTCCGAAGGTGAATTTTTTAGAGTAAACACTGTTTTTATCTGCAATTGCAATCCAAACCGTACCTACGGGTTTTTCTTCAGTTCCGCCATCCGGTCCGGCTATTCCTGAAGTTGCAATGGAATAATCTGAATTTAATTTTTGTAAAATGCCTTTTGCCATTTGCTCCACTACCTGTTGACTAACTGCTCCGTGTTTTTCAATAATGTTTTCATCAACGCCTAATTCATTTGACTTTACTTCATTAGCATAAGAAACAATTGAACCTAAATAATAATTTGAACTTCCTGAAACAGAAGTGATAAGTCTTGCAATATTTCCTCCGGTACAACTTTCGGCTGTAGATAGTGTGGCATTTTTTTCTAAAAGCATTTTACCAACTAATTGTTGTAAGGAATCAACATTGTATCCAAATGCGTAGGGTTGCATTCTATTATATAATTCTTCTGCTTTTTGATTGATGTTTAGAATATTTTCATCATTTCCTGTTGCCATTAATCTGACTTTAACCAAGCCGGGAGAGGGCAGGTAAGCTAAATCTATATTTAGTTTTTCAACGTCTTCCTCCCAGTCTTTTATTCTGTCCACTATAAACGATTCACCAATTCCTTGAATCAGCACTGTTTTTTTATAAATAGTCGGTAAATTAAATCTTTCTTTGAGGCTTGGGATGACTTCGTTTTCCATCATTGCCTTCATTTCATAAGGAACTCCGGGCATAGAAATAATAATTTTTCCTTCTTTTTCGAACCACATTCCGGATGCGGTTCCGTTGTAGTTTCTTATTATTCTACAGTCTTTAGGAAGTTTTGCCTGATCGATATTTGTTTGCAACATTTCTCTACCTCTTTTGGTAAAGTAATCTTCAATAGCTGCAAGTACTTCTTTATAAATGACTAATTCTGTATTGAAATATTCAGCTAAAGTGTATTTTGTAATATCGTCTTTAGTTGGTCCTAGTCCTCCGGTTAAAATAATTACATCAGCTCGTTTTAAGGTTTCGTCTAAAGCTTTTACAATATGTTCTTTTTTATCTTGAATAGATGTGATTTGCCTTACTCTTACACCAATTTCCAGAAATTTTTCTCCTAGCCAGGCAGAATTGGTGTCAACTGTTTGACCTATTAAAATTTCGTCACCAATGGTAATTATTTCTGCATTCATCAGTTATTTTCTCTTAATGTTAAACAGACTTCTCTTACAGCATTTGCAAACTCTTCAACAGTTTTACCTTTAAAATTGTTTGGTGAAACAGGTGTACCAATATTTATCTGAATTTTTCCCGGTCTTATTTTGTATGAGCCAGAAGCAAGGCATTCACGGGCACCTTTTATAGACATAGGTATGATTTCAATTCCCGTTTCCTGAGATAACATGAATGCACCTCTTTTAAAAACGCCCATTTTACCTGTTTTTGTTCTTGTGCCTTCGGGAAAAATAATTGCGTTTTTACCGTTTTTTATTTCTTCACCTGCTTTTTGTAGGCTTTCTTTTGCTTTTTCTCGGTTGCTTCTATCAATATAAATATAGCCTGAAGCAGTCATAGCCCAGCCCATAAAGGGAACTTTTTTTAATTCCTTTTTTGCTAAAAAGCTGATGTAAACAGGCAATTTATTGAATAGTGCGGGAATGTCGTATAAGGATTCATGATTTGCAACATAGATATATGTTTTTGAAGTGTCTATGTTTTCTTTTCCGGATATTTTAACTCGTATTCCTGAAACAAATAGCAATACCGGACTCCATATATTTCTACCTATAAAACCGCTTATCTGGTAATATTTAAAAAAGGTGAGAGCAGACAGAATAACAGTAAGCACACCACAAACTGCTGTCCAAATGAAAATAATTAGGATTTGAAAAAAGTTAATGACTGCCCACATAATTGTTGGCAAAAGTAAAATTAATTTACTTTAAAAATGCCTTTCTACTTATATGCTAAGCAAATACATCTTCGGCAGTAGTTGACTTCAATAAATCTATTGCCTTTTCTTTTTCTTTTCCTGAATATGCCACTAAATAGTGATTTGATTCGATATATTCTTTAAGTGTATGGGTGTGTTCATCTTTCGCTATTGTTTCAATTATTTTTGCCACTCCACCACCTATCAACCCAAAGTCGAGCCCTGCAATAGCGCCTACAATTGCCCCTGCACCATACAAAAAGCCTAAACCGGGTACTGCAAAAACTCCTACTCCAACCAATAAACCTGTAAGAGAACCTATTCCCGCACCAATAGCAATGGGAGCTACTTTGCTGCTAGATGAATTGTTTAAGTGAATATGGTTTTCAATATCACTTGCTTTTCCTAATATTGAGATTTCTTTTGCTGATAGACCATTGTCAACTAGCTTTTTGACTGCATCTACCGCATCTGAATAAGTATGATGAACGCCTATGATTGAATTTTCCATGACTTTTTATTTTTTGAATGAGCTCAAAAGATATAAAAAAATAAGGTAAAATCAAATTGGGAAGCACCTATCTAGAGATGTGATTTTAGCAATATTCTTTTGGCAATAGGTAAAATGGTTTCATTTAACGGTAAGTCTAGCTTATAATGAAATAAGTAAGTAACGGGATTAGGAAGTTCTTTATTTTCCCTTACCAGTTCAACTTTAATATCTCTAAATGTTTTTGAAATAGTTTTCTTTATTTGTTTTATAAAGTGAGTTTGTAAAACCTGATAGGACTCTTCGTTATAAACATTTGAGACGCTATACTGATAGATATTTAAATAGTTGGTGGAATCATGGTGTAGCAACATATAGCCATCCTTTTTATAAAGCGGAGAAATGCCAATTTCCTCAACTTCAAAGTTTTCTTCTACTATTTCATAAATCTTTTTTGCATCGGTAATTTTAGAATGAATTAATGGTAAGGCATATTCAATAATAGCTTTTGTTTCTTTCATTAACTCATCATCTTCTAAAATGGTTTTGTAGGTGATTTTTAAGTTTTCTAGGTCTATTCCTTTTACTTCTTTAGAAAACCCCTGAACAATGATTTCTTTTTCGTCTTTTAGCCGGATAAGATTGTTGTAGTGAAGAATTAAGTCCGAAAAGTATGGGTAAAGCTTACCTTGGGTAAATTCTGATTTAATATCTTTTAAATAGGCAAGTAAGATGTATTTTTTGTATTCAAAATCTATTGGTCCTTCTGTAAGCCATGTCTCGCTAATAAATTTCATAACTAATAAGATTTAAAAATTACCTTTAAATATACGAATAGTGTGCCAAAATGTTGTATAAAAAAAGCCCTCTTTTTTCAAAGAAGGCTTGTTAATTAATTCAAAATAAACTGCTAATCTTTTTTATTAGGATTATACCAGTCTATCTTTCTAGTTAAGTACATAAGTATTGCCAATGTTATAAATAAACCAATGCTTCCCATCAATAATGCATAATCTTGAATTTGAATGATGCTATATATAAAAGTGTACAGAATGACTAAAATTAAAGCAATCATTGCTGTAAGTCTGTTGTGTTTAAATATACTTTTGGTGTAAGCTGTTATCAATCCAATAATTCCAACACTTGATATTAGGTAAGCAATTTCAAAAGATAAATGCTCAGATATTGCAATTAATAAGGTATAGAACACGCATAAAGCTAAACCTACAATAATGTATTGTATAGGATGAATTCTAATTTTATTAATGATTTGTACAAAGAAGAAAATTAAAAACGTTAGGGTGATAAATAATGCTGCATACTTTGCCGAACGCATACTTTTTGCATAATGGTCAACAGGCATAATTAAATTTACTCCAAACTCTGATTCAGTCATTCCGTTTGCTTTTCCTTTAAAGGCTTGTGGGTAAGGTCTATTTAGATGAATAACTTTCCACTCTGCTTTAAAGCCGTCAGTAAAATCTTGGCTGCCTGGATTGGGTAAAAATGCTCCGTCAAATTTTGGATCTTTCCATGTGGATGAAAGATTTACTTTAGTTTCTTTTCCAACAGGTGTAAAGAATAATCGTGAATTGCCATTCATTACAAGATCAAGAGAAAAATTTATTTTGTCACTTGTGGTAGAGTCAGTTTTTAGCGGAACTTTTGTGCTTAAGCCCGAATAAATAACATCATTGCTTTCAACTCCCGGATTAAACTGAATGGCTTTGCCATTCCAATTTACCTTTACGCTTTCTTTTATACTTCTCAAGTCAGAAATACCAATGGAAACAAAGGCTTCATTCCAAAGCATATTTTCTTCTTTTAATCCTAATTCTTGAATGTCGGGATATTTAAAGTGTCCGTTTAATTTTAAGTTGGCGTTATATACAACTACCTCATAAATTCCTCTGTGTTTTTTTTCAGGATTAATTACTCCATTTACATCTAATTCTTCAGGCAAAAAATGAGCATAAGCTGTGGTGGTAACAAACTCATATTCTTTAGTTTTTTCATTGTAAATTTTAGAATATTGTAAATAAGGTATAGTGAGTATAAGCCCATTTATAGATTGTTCATTTCCCCATTTTGACCCAATTTCAGCGGCAACATCCATTTGCCTGTATTCTCGTTCTCTAATTAAATCTTCTACCATACTCACAGGTATAAGTAAAAGAAGAATTAGAAAACCGATAGTTAGTAAGCGAATAGTGACTGAGTTTTTTACCCAATTTCGCATTTTTTCAAAAAATGATTGTTCTTGTTCCATAGTAGATTTAGTTTTGGTTGGATAACTTCAAAGATGAGATTTAATTGTAGATCAATTTAAAATCTTATGTTAAGGAATGTTAAATTTAGTAACGGCATTTATTTTTACACTATCGGCATTAGAATTCCCATAAAGAATTAAAAATGTGAAATTAAGGGTGCTTAAAAGTATAAACTGCTCTTTGCTTTTTAGTATATTTGACCTTAATTAAATGAATCGATTATTACTATCCATATTGGCTCTGTTTTTTTCAGTGGGTGTGTATGCTACACACTTGGTTGGTGGTGAGTTGTATTATACATGTTTAGGTTCAAACAATTATGAAATTACCTTAAAGGTGTATAGAGATTGTGGCGCTTCTAACACCAACGGAACCCCTTTTGACCCAAATGCCGCTATTGGAATTTATTTTGGAAACGGAACTTTAAAACAAGTTGTAAATGTTAATTTTCCGGGAGCTAATAATATTCCTGTGGTGATAAACAATCCCTGTTTAGTTGTTCCTCCTAATATTTGTGTGCAAGAGGCAGTATATAAAACCACAGTTAATTTACCTGCAAATCCTGTTGGATATGATATTGTTTATCAGAGATGTTGTAGAAACCCTACTATTTTAAATATTGTAAATCCCGGTAATTACGGAAATACTTATTATTCGCACATTCCGGCAAACGATAATTGCAATAGTAGCCCAAGATTTAATCAATTTCCGCCAATTGCTTTGTGTATGGGTGATGCTTTAAATTTTGATCATTCAGCTACTGACCCTGATGGAGACTCATTAGTTTATTCATTTTGTCGCCCTTTTCATGGTGGTAATCCAGGTGCGCCTGCTCCAAATCCACCATCAGCGCCTGCTTTTACTAACATAGTTTGGGCAGCCGGGTATTCTGATGGTTATCAAATGGATGCTTCTCCTGCAATGGCTGTTAATTCCAATACAGGTTTAATGACGGGAACTCCAAATAAGTTAGGACAGTTTGTGGTAGGTGTAAGGGTAGAAGAATATAGAAATGGAGTTTTGCTGGGAGAAACAAGAAGAGATTTTCAGTTTAATGTGGCGAATTGTAATATGACAATCCTTGCTGCTGTGGCTAATCAAACGGTTTTTTGTGACGGGTTAACGGTTTCTTTTCAAAACAATAGTCAAAATTCTTCTTTTTATTTCTGGGATTTTGGTGACCCTCAAAATCCAAATGATACCTCAACGCAAACCAATCCTACTTTTACTTATTCTGATTCGGGAACTTACACCGTTATGCTAATTGCCAACCCTGGCTGGCCTTGTGCAGATACTTCTTTCAATACATTTACTGTTTATCCTAAATTAAAAGCACATTTTAATGCTCCTGCCATTCAATGTTTTAATGGAAATTCGTTTGACTTTTTTGCCAGTGGAAATTTTGAGCCTAGTACACAGTTTAGTTGGAATTTTGGGAGTTATGCTAATCCTGTGTCAAGTGTTCAGCAAAATCCTCAAAATGTACAGTTTACTCAAACAGGGAAGCATATTGTTAAACTAACCTATACTGATTTTACATGTGTAAAAGAATACTCTGATACGGTAGAGGTGATAGCCAATCCTGAACTAGACTTTGAATTGAGTAAAATAGAGGGTTGTCCTGTTTTAGCTGTTCAGTTTTATGATAGTTCTTCTGCTCAGACTCCACTTACTTATTTATGGTCTTTTGGGGATGGAACTTATTCCTCTCAGGCAGCACCATTACATAGCTATACCGAGCCCGGATTTTATGATGTTTCTGTAACTATTATGACAACCAGTGGTTGTATAGATACCCTTTCATCATATCTTCAAAATGCCATTCATGTTTACCCTGTTCCAACTGCAGGTTTTTCTTTTACTCCTGATGAAGTGTGGGAGTGGGAACCTTATATTACTTTTTTTGATGAGTCAAAGGATAATATTTCCTGTGAATTGTTTCCAGGTGATGGAACAAAATATTCTGTTTGTGCTACTATAGAACACACCTATCAAGATACCGGATGGGTTTATCCTACGCAGGTAGTAGTTAATGATTACGGTTGTACAGATACTTTAGTTAAAAAGGTATTTGTTCGTCCTGAGTTTACGTTTTATCCTCCTAATACATTTACTCCTGACGGTGACGGGCTAAACGACATTTGGTGGCCAAGAGTTTATGCTGCTAAAGAATATGAGCTTTATGTATTTGATAGATGGGGACATATCGTTTTTGAAACAACAAGTACAGAAGTTGGATGGAATGGAATTGTGAAAGGCGGTTCTGAGATTGCTCCGACAGGAGTGTATCAATATTTAGCTAAATGTTGGGACAGAAACGGTCGCGAATACCATTACGTAGGTAACGTACATTTGTTAAAATAAATTCTTATATTTATTTCCTAAATAATTGACTATGAAAAAAATACTACTTATTTCTTCTTTATTTTATTTTACTATTATTCAGTTAAACGCTCAGGGAGTATTTTGTCACCCTTCAATAGCTGCAGATTGTGTTAATCAACCTAATTACATTGATTCGGTTGTTACAGCTGGTGCCGTTCAAAACTTTTCTAACGCAGGAACAAACTGTAACACGCAGGATAATAATTATGCTTTTTATAAATATTTTTTAGTAGCTGAATACCGTTTAGATAGTTTTGATTTGAGAGTAGCATTAAATAAAACTACTCTATCAAAAATTGGTGTATGGGTAGATTGGAATAAGGATTCAATTTTTAGTTCAACGGAAAACATTTATACATCGGTTGCATATGAAACCGGTGTTACTATTAAAGTAGTTGTTCCTTCTAACGCAAACCTAGATACTCTGATTATGAGGGTGAGAACAGCTCCGGCTTTTACCGGTTCTTGTGACCCTTCTTCTACAGGCGAGACAGAGGACTACCGGTTCTTAGTTTTAAATGATGTGTCTGGAATTAAAAATATAAATAAGCAAGCGGGTTTTAAAGTCTATCCCAATCCTGCTAGTGATATGCTTACTATTTCGCTAAACCATTCAGCTAATTATGTCCTTGAATTGTCTGATATTTCAGGTAGAGTGGTGTATTCAAGCAATATGGTTAATACAAAGACAATAGACGTTTCAAATCTTCAAAAGGGAAATTACTTCATTCGATTGAAGAATGAAAATCAAAGTTTTATTGAGAAGATAGTGATTAACTAGAATGAGATTTACT
>JAUHYR010000064.1 GCA_030426475.1 Bacteroidia bacterium | reverse complement strand
CTTAATGTGGTTAAGAATTTTAGATTGTTCTGCTGTCTTATTCATTTCCTCCAAAAATAAGCAATGCTAAATTGATTTTCGTTCTGCTATTAAAAACAACTCTCGATCTGCTCTTGGGCGAATAGAATTGTAAGCATTTTCGAAGGTTTTAAATTCAAAATAGGGCTGAAAATAGCCTAAATATTCTTCCTTATTTCCACCAAAGGGTGGTTTATCTGTATTCAACTCTACAGACCAAAGTAGACCAATTAGTTTTCCTTTTTCTTTCAAAAGCGAATGACTTTTTTTAGCGTATTCCTGCCTATGCTTAGGGTCAATGGCGCAAAAGAAAGTTTGCTCTACTATTAAGTCATATTTTTCTTTATGATCAAAGAAATTGGCTTGGATTAAATTATCACTAGGAAAATCTGGATACTTTTCTTGAAATTGCTTTAATGGACTAGGGGCGAGGTCTAAAACAAAGACATTGTTAAATCCTTTTTCATGCAAATAAGCTGCTTCATAAGCATTGCCGGCACCAGGCACAAGAATGCTTATACTCTTATCTTTTAACTGAGAAAAATAATCTACTAAAGGAGTAGCGGCAAAGCCAATATCCCAGCCCGTTTCATTGTTTTGGTATCGACTATCCCAAAAAGTTTTATCTAATTGCATCACTCAATTTTAAAAGGAATGGAAGTAACATAGGTAATTCCGTTATCGTCTGTTTTAACCAGCTTTTTTGCTAACGGATGCTGAAAAACCTCAGCAACAGTTTGGATAACACCGTAAGGCACATTTTGTTCATCTAGCTTTTGAAACAAAGAAGTACTTTCTAGTTCTTTTGTTGCATTCGAAAGCAACTCATCTAAGGCTTTTCTATTTGTCACCCTGCTTATATTGTCTTTGAACCTTTCGTCTTCTTCAATGGCTAATGACAAACATTTACACAATGCTGCAAACTGTTTATTACTGCCCACTGCCAACACAAATGATTTACCATCTTTTGTTGTCAGACACTCACCATAAGGCGCAATATTAGGATGTAATGTTCCCATAGGTTTGGCTACATGATTTGCCACCAAATAATTGGTTCCTTGATTAATTAAAGAACTAACTGCCGTTTCAAATAATGAAGCAGAAACATAACTACCTTCTCCTGTTTCATTTCGCTTCATCAAAGCTATTAGTAATGCTTCCTTGAGCATGTGAGCAGTAATAATATCTATAATTGCTATAGGTAATTTAACGGGTGGTTCTCCAGGATGTCCTGTCATTGAAAGATAACCACTTTCTGCCTGAAGCACCACATCAAAGGCAGGCTTGTCGCTTTCTTCTCCATAACCGGAAATATTTCCAACAATTAATTTTGAATTGATAGATTTCAGATACTCATAATTCAAACCTAATTTCTCTGCCTTTCCTTTTCTAAAATTGGTAAGAAAAATATCGGCATCTTTAAGAAGAGCAATCAACTCATCTCTATTTGATTTCACATCAATAAACTTAAACTCCTTATTACCCCCATTAATGGATGAAAAATAAGCAGAATACTTAGCATCCTTTTTCTCAGTTGCTAAACGCCATGAACGAGTTACGTCTCCTCCAGTATTTGGGTTTTCCACCTTAACTACCTTAGCACCAAGCTCAGCAAAAAACATCCCAACGGAAGGACCTGCCAATACACCTGCCAACTCAACTACCTTAAGGCTTTTAAATTGCTCCATCTCTTTTTAAAGTTTAATACCAAGAATGCAAACATCATCTATTTGCTCCAAACTTCCTTTCCAATTTTTAAAAGTGTGTTGTAATATAGCTAACTGTTCTTTCATTGGTTGAGAAGAATTTTTCAAAATCAATTCTTTAAGGTTTTTGTACTTGAATTTTTTGCCTTTTGCTCCGCCAAATTGGTCGGCATAGCCATCTGTAAAAAGATAGATTTGATCTCCTTTTTGAAGTTGAATCTCATTATCTACAAATGTTTTATTACGATTATACAGCCCACCAATAGCAAGTTTTGTTGGTTTATATTCCATTAATTTTTCATCACGCACAATTAGTATTGGCCTATTGGCACCGGAGTACACCATATTTAAATCTTCTTTACGAATGGCACACATAGCTATGTCCATACCATCAGACGAATAGTAATCTGCCGAATGTTTATTCAACGAAGAATATATTTTGTTATCAAGTTGATTTAAAGCCTGAGATGGTTTGGTAATGTTTTGGTCTATAATAATTTGGTTTAAACTATTTATCCCAATCATACTCATCAGTGCTCCGGGAACTCCATGTCCGGTACAATCTGCCACAGCTATAATCATATGAGTAGATAAGTTTGATGTCCAGTAAAAATCACCGCTTACAATATCTCTTGGATTATACATTATAAAGCTTTCTTCAAAAAGAGACTCTAATTCCTCATCGGAAGGAAGCAGAGCAGTTTGTATTCTGTTGGCATAATTAATACTATCCGTAATAGATTTGTTCTTCTCTTCAATTAAAATGTTTTGTTGAGAAATATGCTGGTAAGCACTCCTAAGTTGCTTGTTTTGTTCTTTTTGCTTTTGGGTTTCTTTTTCCAGTTGATCCACATGGTAAGAAAACTGTAAATCTTGAATTAAACGAAGATTGTTTTCTTTATCCAACTTCTCTTTTAGCCCAACAAATTTTGATTGAAATTTATAAGCTAATTCCACATCTCCTTTTTTATGATAGATAGAAGTAAAGAGTTTATATATTTCTAATTCTTCTGTTGAATATTTTATTTCAAGAACTGTTTTTAGAGCATCTTCCAGCTTTTTTAAACTTTCATCAAGCTCTCCCTTTTGGTTAAAAATTTTAGCTAAAAAAACATTCGCGACAGCTTCTATTATTTTATAATTACTTTGCTTAGCAAGACTCACTGCCTCTTCAAAAAATGGTTTTGCTTCATCCAACTTTCCTTGAAAAAAATACGTTTCTCCAATGTTATTTTTTACAATAGTTTTAGTATGTAAGTCAAGGTATGGAATATCTAAACAAAGATTAAAATACTCCAATGCTTTTTCATAATTACCAAGCTGAATGTAGGTATCACCAATATTATTAAGTGTTCCCAGCTCCCCTTTTTCATCACCCCCTTTCTTCCTGTACTTAAGACATTTTAAATTACACTTGAGTCTTTTTTCATGGTCACCTAAAAAATTATAAACTCCTCCAATAGTATTTAAGCATAAAGCCGCATTAGTATAATCGTCATTAGTTTCAAAATACTCCAGAGCTTCTAATGCATAATTTAATGCTCTTTCATTGCTGTTTAGTTTTAAAAAACAACGAGAAAGTATTTCTTTAATTTTAGAAGAGAAATGTAGATTTTCTTGAATAGAATTATCAGAAAGCATAGAGTTAGCTATCTCAAAAGCCTCCTCTGGCTTTTTAGTCAAAAGCTTTTCAAGCTCATTCAATCTTTTTTCTATCCCTTCAGAAAGTTCCATTAAACTCGGATTCCAAGAATACAAATATCGTCAACTTGCTCAAGATTTCCTTTCCATTTTTCAAAAGCTTGTTCTATAATTGTTTTTTGTTCTGACATAGATTTTGAAACATTGTCTAAAACCATTTGTCTAAACTGAGAATATTTGAATTTTTTTCCTTTTTCCCCTCCGAACTGGTCGGCAAACCCGTCACTAAACAAATACAAAGTATCACCCTTAAATAAAGTTAATGAATGATTTGTAAACGGCTTTTTGTTATGATAGTGACCTACTGGTTGCTTATCTCCCTTTACTTGAATGATATCATTATCTTGATGTATCCAAATTGGGTTATTTGCTCCTGAATACTCCAATGTATTAGAAGATTTATCGTAAACACATAAAGACAAATCCATACCGTCTGCTACTTCTTTTCCTTTAGTTTTAAATGATTCTTCAACAATAGATGAAAGTTTATCTAAAATTTCAGCGGGCTTTGAAAGATTGTATTCATTAATACATCTGCGTAAACCATTATAACCAAATACCGAAACCAATGCTCCTGGCACTCCGTGACCGGTACAATCTACTACAGCAAAATAAACTTTACCATTTTTTTCTTCAGCAAAATAAAAGTCACCGCTTACGATGTCTTTTGGGCGATAAAAAACAAAGTTATCAGAAAAGTAAGTACTGAATATTTTTGAATCAGGTAGAATGGTATTTTGAATTCTGGATGCATAGTTAATGCTATCGGTAATGTCCTTATTCTTCTCTTCTATAATATGCTTTTGGTAAGAAATTTCAATGTTGGCCTTTTGTTTTTGTCTGTAATTTCTAAATACAATAAATAAGAAAAATAAAACAACCAGAAGCCCTGCAGAAACAGACCATATAGTATATCTATTTTTCTTTAGTTGCATTTCTTTAAGCTCTTTTTCCTTTTCCAATAATTTCACAATAGCATGTTGCTTTTCTCTTTCATTTTGTAATTCTAATTCATTCACACGCTCAATCATCCCTTTTCCTTGAATACTATCTTGTAGCTCATCGTACATTATATAATAATCTAAAGCCCTTGAAAAATTTTTCTTTTTTTGAAAAACCCTGGACGCAGTAGCATAAGCTTTAATTAAAGCGTCTCTTTGTCCAATACTTCTTGCCAATTCTATCGATTTTGTAATATACCTCTCTGCTTCATTAAGATTGTTTAAGTGAAGATGTACATCCGATAAAAATGTGTACATCAACGGTAAATTTAACACATCATTTTTTGCTTCTCTAATCTCTTTTGCCTTATCTGCCCATATTAATGCATTTATGAAATCGTCCTTTTTGAAAAGTAAATTAGCTCTTGAATTATATAAAAGAGATATCTTAATGGAATCATGATTTAGCTGTGCTATTTGAAGACCAGTATTCACATAATACTCAGCACTATCCAATTCATTCAAAGCAATTTTTGAAGTAGCAATTTTATGGTAAATATCTGATAAGTATCTTTCTTGTTTTGCAGACACCAAATAAGGTATTGCTTCTCTTGCTTTTTTTATTGCCTCCTCACTTCTTCCCATTTTCTCATATACAACATATGTGTTCATGGCACAATGAGCAATTCCCATATCATCATTAAGCTCTCGACTCAATTTTTCTGACTCCAAAAAACTTTTCAATGCTTTATGATAATAGCCTTGCATAAAGTAAATACCACCTATGTTCATAATGGTTGACTTAGCAGATTTACTCTGGCCAATTTCCATTTTTAATTGGAAGCTTCTTTGATAAAACTGTAATGCTTTGTCAAAATCTCCTTCAGTATCATAAATAATCCCAATATTATTATAGGCTCTAGCTAATGTTTCTTTATCATCAATACTATTGGCTAAAAAAATAGCTCTTTCATAATATGGCTTAGCCTTATCTAACCTCTCATAATATTGGTAAGCGTTACCTAAATCTAGGTTTATCTTTCCTTCAGGTTCAGTTAAATTAAGTCTTTTAGAAAATTCTATCCCACTTTCTCCGTATTCTACAACCTCCTCAAATGACATTAAATTAAAATTATGAACTAATGCCAAATAGACATAGGCTTTTTCTTCGCCATCAGGCAACACTTCAAGCTGTCGTTTTAGGCTGTCAATGTTCTGACTAAACAATAGTTTAGTAAAGCAAAAAAGGATTAAAAGAATGTGTTTTTTATTCATAGGGAAATTGCCCATTTATTTTAACTTCGCAAGTTATTAATTCTTTAATATAAATAAAATGTCAAACGGAGTTTTTCAAGTACCCTTCCCCTCAAATGAAGAGGTAAAATCTTACGCAAAAGATAGTAGTGAAAGAGAAAGTTTATTAGCAACCTATAAAGAAATGTACAATCAGCAGCCAATAGATGTGCCTATGTATATTGGTAGCGAAGAAATAAGAACCGAAAATAAAAAACCAATGTCGCCTCCGCATGACCACCAACACATTTTAGGTCATTTTAATTATGGAGATAAAAGTCATGTAGAAAAAGCTATAAATGCAGCATTAGAAGCAAGAAAAGAATGGGCGGCTTTATCATGGCATCAAAGAGCAGCAGTATTCCTAAAAGCTGCTGATTTATTAGCCGGACCTTTTAGAGATAAAATTAACGCTGCTACCATGCTGGCACAATCAAAAAATGTTTTTCAGGCAGAAATTGATGCTGCATGTGAGCTAATTGACTTTTTTAGATTTAATGTTGCCTATATGCAACAGATTTATGAAGAACAACCTGAATCAAATCCAGGAATGTGGAATAGACTTGAATACCGACCGCTTGAAGGTTTTGTATTTTGTGTAACACCTTTCAACTTTACTTCAATTGCTGCTAATCTTCCAGCTTCAGCAGCGTTAATGGGAAATGTATGTGTTTGGAAACCTGCCGATAGTCAAGTTTACTCTGCAAAAGTAATTATGGATTTATTCAAAGCAGCAGGCTTACCCGATGGAGTAATTAATATGATTACTGTTGACGGACCGGATGCAGGTGATATAATATTCAAACACAAAGATTTTGCAGGATTACACTTTACAGGTTCAACAGGAGTTTTTCGTCATCTGTGGAAAGAAATAGGAAACAATATTGAAAAATATAGAAGCTACCCAAGAATTGTGGGTGAGACAGGTGGAAAAGATTTTATTGTGGCTCACAAGTCTGCAAACGCAAGCGAAGTAGCCACAGCTATTACCAGAGGTGCTTTTGAATTTCAGGGGCAAAAATGCTCTGCTGCATCACGAGCCTATATACCTTCAAACATTTGGGAGGATGTTAAAAAGCAAGTAGTAAAAGACGTTCAATCCTTTAAAATGGGAAGCCCTGATGATACCAGCAACTTTATTAATGCCGTAATTGATGAAAGAGCTTTTGATAAAATTGCAGGCTATATTGATTACATCAAAGAACAAAATGATGCTGAAATTATTGCTGGTGGAAATTATGACAAATCAAAAGGATATTTTATTGAACCGACTGTTGTAGTTACCAGTAATCCAAAATTCCGAACTATGTGTGAAGAAATTTTTGGACCGGTGATTACCATCTATGTTTATGATGAAAATAAGTACGAAGAAACACTTGATCTGGTAGATGAAACTTCTGAATACGCTTTAACAGGCGCTATTCTTTCTACTGATAGATATGCTATTGAATTAGCTTGTAAGAAGCTAGAAAATGCAGCCGGAAACTTTTACATAAATGACAAACCAACCGGTGCAGTTGTAGGTCAGCAACCATTTGGCGGAGCAAGAGGTTCAGGCACAAATGATAAAGCGGGTTCTTATCTGAATTTATTAAGATGGGTTTCGGCAAGAACAACCAAGGAAACTTTTGTTCCTGCGAAAGATTATAGATATCCATTTTTGGGATAATCAAAATCAAATAGATGAAAATATCCTTTCACGGAGCTGCACAAACCGTAACCGGAAGTAAGCATAAAATTACATTAGAAAACGGTAAATCGTTTTTATTGGATTGTGGTATGTTTCAAGGTTTAGGAAAAAACACTCCTGAGCTTAACCGACACTTTGGTTTTGATCCCAGAACAATTGACTTTGTGCTTCTTTCGCATGCTCATATCGATCATTCAGGTTTATTACCTAGCTTGGTGAAAGAAGGGTTTGAAGGAAAAATTTATTGTACCCATGCTACTTATGAGTTATGTAAAATAATGTTGGCAGATAGTGCATATATTCAGCAGAGTGATATTACGTTTTACAATAAGAAAAGAAAAAAACAAGGAAGAGATCTTTTAAAACCTGTTTATGATATTAATGATGTGGTAGAATGTTTGAATCATTTTGTTCCGGTTCCATACAACGAAGAAATAAAAGTAAATGACTTTGTCCATGCAACTTTCACAAATAATGGTCACATTTTAGGAAGTGCTACTGTTAACATAAGACTCACAGACGGAAATCAAAGAAGAAACATTTGCTTTACAGGAGATGTGGGAAGGTTTGATACTATTCTATTACAGGATCCTGAACCTTTTCCTCAACCGGATATATTAATTTGCGAATCAACTTATGGCAATAGATTACACAGCAATATCATAGACGCTGAAAAAGAACTGCTTGATGCTGTAATTGAAACATGTAAAAACAAAAAAGGAAAACTAATCATTCCTTCATTTAGCTTAGGTAGAACGCAAGAGATTGTATTTACATTAAATAAACTTGACTTAAAAGGTTTGTTGCCGGACGTAAAAATTTATGTTGACAGCCCCCTATCTGTTAACGCGACAAACATTACCAAAAAGTTCTCCAATCTTTTAAATAAAAAGGTAAAAGATTTAATGAAAAAAAGGAAAGATCCGTTTGGGTTCGAAGATTTAATCTACATCAACAATAAAAAAGATTCACAGCTTTTAAATTTTAGCAAAGAGCCTTGCATCATTATTTCTGCATCCGGAATGGCAGAAGCGGGAAGGGTAAAACACCATATTATGCATAACATTACCAAACCGGAAAATACCATATTAATTGTTGGTTATGCCGAACCATTATCACTTGCAGGAAAACTAAGAAATGGTGACAATGAAGTAAAAATATTTGGAGATGATTACAAAGTAAATGCAGATGTTAAGGTTATTGATTCATATAGTGCTCACGGAGATTATAACGAAATCATTAAGTATTTAAACTTTATAGATGCCACTAAAGTAGAGAAAGTATTTTTAGTTCACGGAGACAAGGAAGCCCAAGAAACTTTTAAAGACACTTTAAAAGAAAATGGCTTTAATAATATTTTTATTCCGGCCATTCATTCAGAGTATTTTGCTTAATATTTTACTTTAAATTTTCCTTAGCTTTTTTAAATTGATTCTCAATACTGTCCATTTCAATACGCCTGTTCTTCCACTCAATAAACTCTTCTGTTTCTTCATAAACTGGCTGATTTTTTTCTTTGTTTTGAGCATCAACAGATATATAAATAATGAAAAGAGTATATAATAGAATGCCTAAACCTATCATTTTTAATCTTGAATTGGCTTTAACTTTAAAACCCTTTCTTCTTAAGTTCCAATCCCAAAGAATATATTGATACCAAAATAAAAACATAATTATTTTTTCGACTAAACTATAATCTTTAGCTTTTTCAATCCTAACATATTCCTCATACTTTTCCCTTAAGGAATTGACTTTTTCTTTTTGCTGTTTTTCAGTTATACCTCTTTTATAAAGTTCATTCTTGGCTTGAATTATTGCTTCCTTATGCCAATTTCCTTCTTCATCATTAGCTATAAAAACCAATTCATCAGTTTCCCTTTCACTAATAGGTGGAGTAAACTTCATAACCAAATAGTTTAAGTAAAAATAGCTTTTTTCCTAAAAAAACTATCTTAGCCTAAAGATTTCATCTGGTGGTAAAAGCATTAAAAATAATTACAGGACCTGTACTGGGAATAATTTCCTTTTTGCTTTTGCAGCAATATCACTCTTTTGTTTTAGCAGCCACTGGAGGCATTGCCATCTTAATGGCGTATTGGTGGATTACCGAATCCATTTCTCTTTATTTTACGGCATTGCTACCCGTAATTTTATTTCCATTTTTTGGAATTATGGGAATATCGGAAACTGCTCCATTATACATGAGTCAGGTAATTTTTCTTTTTATTGGCGGATTCCTGATGTCTTTTGCACTTGAAAAATGGAACTTACATAAAAGAATTGCGCTTTTTCTTATTCTAAAAATTGGTAACTCCCCTAGTCGATTGTTATTTGGGTTTATGTTTGTTAGTTATTTTTTATCCATGTGGATACTAAATACAGCAACAGTGTTAATGTTATTTCCGGCTGTGCTTGCGGTTATCCAAAAAATTCAGGAAAACGATACGAAAGCAGATGACTCTCTTGTTAAAGCTTACTTATTAGGAATTGCTTTCGCTTCTTCCATTGGAGGAACTGCCACCATGATTGGAACAGCTCCAAATATGGTGTTTATGGATTTTTACAGCAGACATTTGCAAAATTTTGAACCTATCACTTTTACACAATGGATGGCGTTTGGAGTTCCATTAAGTTTTACCTTTTTGCTAATCGCTTTTTTAGTTTTAAAAAAACTATTTGTTCCAAAAAATTTGGGAAACGTAGATGTAAGCTCATGCAAAATTGAATACAACGGACTGGGTAAAATGGCTTACGAAGAAAAAGCAGTAGGTTTTGTTTTTGGTATTACCATTTTAGCCTGGTTATTTTTAAACGATATTAATCTGGGAAGTTTTACCATAAAAGGTTGGAGTAACTTGCTTCCCGAAAAAGGTTTTATAAAGGAAAGTAGTGTTTCACTATTTGCTGTGATGATGCTATTTTTAATTCCATCAAAAAAGGAAAAAGGAAATTTCTTATTAAACTGGGATGAAGCAAAAAAACTTCCTTTAGGAATTATTCTGCTTTTTGGTGGTGGATTTGCTTTAGCAAAGGCTGCCGATGTATCAGGACTATCGGATTTACTTGCGCAACAACTTTCTTTTGTGTCTAATATTCATCCTATTCTCATTATTGTAGTTTTAGCAACATTTATGACTTTTTTCACAGAATTAACTTCAAATACAGCATCTACTCTATTAATGCTTCCTATTGTGTTTGCTATTGCACAAAACACCAACTACCATCCGCTACTATTTTTATTACCCATAACTTTTTCTGCTTCATTCGCTTTTATGCTTCCGGTTGCTACTCCACCAAATACCATCATTTTTGGGAGTGAAAAAATTAGAGTTCAAGACATGGTTAGGTCTGGAATTTGGCTTAACCTGTTTGGAATAATTCTTATCTCTATAATGTTGGTAACTTTAGGTCAATTGGTTTTCGACATAAAAATGTAGTTATAACTTTGCTTCTATGCATAACATTCAGGCAAACTACAATTTAAAAGAACTCAACACTTTTGGAATTGAAGCTTTTTCAAAATATTTCTGCTCCTTTGATAACACAGATCAATTAAAGGAATTGCTACAACTCAACAATGTCAGAAACGAAGAAAAACTTATACTTGGGGGTGGAAGCAATTTACTTTTTACAAAAAATTTTGAAGGTATTGTTTTAAAAAACGACATACCCAATATTGATCTTGTTAGCGAAGATGCAAATGAAATAACATTAAAAGTTGGAGCCGGTGTTAACTGGCATGAGTTTGTGATGTATTGTGTAAATAACAAATACTACGGAATCGAAAATCTTTCCCTAATTCCAGGAAGTGTGGGTGCAGCACCTATGCAAAATATTGGAGCTTACGGTGTTGAGGTAAAAAACGTAATCACCTTAGTTGAAGCGATTGAAATTACTAGCGGAGAAACAACTTCATTTAAAAATAATGAATGTAGTTTTGACTACAGAAGCAGTATTTTTAAAACTACCCATAAAAACCAATTTGTGATTAGTTACGTACATTTTAAACTGAGTAAACAACCAGATTTCAATATTTCTTATGGTGCCATTGCATCTGAACTAGAAAAAATGAAAGTACAAGAGTTAAATATAAAAGACATCTCACAAGCCGTAATTAATATAAGGAGCAACAAACTTCCCAATCCAAAGGAAATAGGCAATGCCGGAAGTTTCTTTAAAAATCCAGTAGTAAAAAATGATATTGTTGAAGCAATAAGCAAAGAATTTCCTGAAGCTCCAATTTATAAGGTAAACGATAATGAAAGTAAACTGGCTGCAGGTTGGTTAATAGAGCAATGCGGCTGGAAAGGAAAACAAATTAAAAACTATGGAGTTCATGCTAAGCAGGCTTTAGTATTAGTAAACTACGGTGGTGCTACGGGTAAAGAAATTTATGATTTATCAGAAAGCATCTTACAGTCTGTTAAAGAAAAATTTGATATTGAACTTGAAAGAGAAGTAAACATATACTAAATGAATAAATCTATTTTAATATTATTTACAATTATTTTTTTAAGTTGTAACGCCAATTCAAACCAACAAAAAAATTCTAATATGGTTGAAGATATAACTGAAAATATTTCCGCTGAAAAACTTGACACAGCTACTTTTGGAGCAGGTTGCTTTTGGTGTGTTGAAGCAATTTTTCAGCAAATTAAAGGCGTAAAATCTGTTAAATCAGGTTATACAGGAGGTCATGTTAAAAATCCTTCTTATAAAGAAGTTTGCAGTGGTACAACCGGTCATGCCGAAGTAGCGCAAATCATATTTAATCCGGACACAGTAAGTTTTACAAAATTGTTAGAAGTTTTTTTCCAAACACATGACCCTACCACACTAAATAAACAAGGTGCTGATATTGGGACGCAATATCGTTCAGCTATTTTTTATCATTCACAAGAACAAAAAGAAACAGCAGAAAAGGCAATTGAAAAACTAACAACTGAAAATATTTTTGACAAGCCCATTGTCACAGAAGTTAGTAAAATAGGAGACTTTTACCCGGCAGAAGATTACCATCAAGATTATTACAATAACAATTCAGAGCAGGGTTACTGTAGAATAGTAATTACGCCAAAATTAGAAAAATTCAAGAAAGTGTTTAGTGATTTAGTGAAAGAATAAACTTAGTCTTTTAATAAGTGCTTGTATATCCTTAGCTCTTCTCTGTTATATTTATTGTCACTGTTCTCCACCAAGTCAAGTAAATACTCATAACTGGTTTTATCCGTAGGCATTTCTTCTCCTTCCTCTCCTACAAATCCATCAGTAAAATAGTCTACCGTAAAATCTTCATTTTCCTCAAGATGCTCATAAGTTTGCCTTAATACTCTTGTAACCAAAGCATCTTCTTGAGATTTAGCTACTTCTCTCAACTCTTTTAGTAGAGGAATAGAAACTTCAACATTAATCCCACCCTGAGAAGCTTCTTTTAGTTTATCAAGAATCTTTGAAGATTTATTATCTAAAACCATGTTATAAAATTTACTGCAAAGCTAAAAAACCTTATTTTAACCCGAAATAAATTTTTACTTATTTTTACTGGTTAATAAACTTCTGCTTGAAAAGACTAATTATCATAGTGTTACTTTATTTTTTGTCGGTAAATATACAGGCTCAAGATAAAGTTACCTTACCCTCAGTGGTTAATTACAGCCAAAAGGATTATTCTAGTGCTTCTCAAAACTTTGACGTTTGTCAAAATTCAAAAGGTATTATGTTTTTTGCTAATACTAGCGGGCTTCTTGAATATGACGGCAGTAACTGGCGAAAAAGAAACATCCCAAACACCCAGTTAGTTTCACTTGATATAGATGCCGAAGACATTATTTACACCGGAGGTAATGGGGAAATCGGGCTTTTCAAATCTGATTCTACCGGTGAATTAATCTACCACTCTCTTACATCTCTTATCCCGGAAGAAAATAAAAGTTTTGGTTATGTATGGAATGTTATTGCCTTTAATAACAAAGTTTACTTCAATAGCTTCAAGTACATATTTGTTTATGAAGATGGTAAAATAACCACTATACAGCCTAATTCTGAAGGTACACACTTAATGTTTAAAGTTGGCAATGATTTATTATTAACTGACAAAACAAAAGGTGTTTTTAAGATTAATAATTCCAAATTGGATTTCATTCCAAATAGTGATACCTTTATTGATAAGAGTATATTTTCAATTATAAAAAAGGAAAATGGATCTTATTTAATTGGAACCCGAGAAAAGGGAATATATGAGTTAGACCCAAACAACAGTAGCAATTGCAAGCCTTTTAATCCCGAACTTTCAGAAACTCTTGGAAATTCAATTCTTTATTGTGGTATTAGGTTAAGTAACGGCAATCTTTGCTATGGAACCATTACAAATGGTGTATTTATCACTAATTCAAAAGGAAATATTATTCATCACATTAGCAGAAATGAAGGGTTAAATACCGAAGCTGTTTTAAAACTCTATCAAAATTCATTTGGACAAGTGTGGTGTGGTCTAGACAATGGAATATCACAGATTAATATTAATAGTTCTTTTACTTTTAGAAAAGAAGGCAATGGTTTTTCAGGTGGAATTCAACACCTTCTAATTGCCAATAAAATGTTGTATTTAGCAACAAGTCAAGCGGTATATTATAGCTATATTGGAAAAAACGACTCCTTAAAGGAAGAGTTTAATGATATTTCTAAAGTAGATGGTTTTAAAGGGCAAGCGCTTTATTTAACAGAATGTAAAGGTGAAATTATTTTGGGCGCAGAAATGATTTATGCCATCAATGATTTTAAAGCAAAACCTATAAATAATTTACAAACCAGATGCATTAAAACTATTGACAACCTTGCAGAAAAAGCTATTATTACCGGAGGCTTGGAAGGCGTTTGTATCATGAAAAAAATAAATGATAAATGGCAAGAAATAACCAGAATAGAAAATGGATTTGATGATGAAATTATTAAAATAGAGCAAGATTTTAGTATTGATGAAAACAGGCTTTATTTCTGGTGTACTACATGGACAAAAGGAGTCTTTTTAATTAGTTTTGATTTTGATTTTACAGAATACACCATTACTCCTATTGAAAAATTTAAGTCATCTGCAACCACCCAAATATTCTCATTGGGGAATACGGTTTATTTTCAATATCAAAAAGAACTCTACAAATACAATTCCGGTTCAAAAGAAATGAGTGAAGTAGAAAATACTTTAAGTTCAAATCTTAAATCTCTTTTTCCTATAACAAGTAATATTAGCATTAATGAACTAAATAAAAATATATGGGTAGCTACTGATAACAATCTAATGCGAATTTTAAATTATACCAGTAGCAATTCTCCTGTTGATAGTTTTTCCTTTGTTAAAAATGAATTGCAACTCATAAATGCCATTACTACAGATGGTAAAAACACCTGGTTAGCCGGTGATAATGGGCTGGCAAAATATACTGAGCAAAACTTCTCCTCAGAAAATACTTTTAAAGTATTAATACGCTCAGTTTATATTAATAAAGACTCTTTAATTATAAAAGACCTGAATAAGTTTAGTAATTATAAAAGAAACTTTACGTATCAAAACAACGCCATTAGTTTCGGGTTTACATCACCGTTTTATGAATATTCTCAAGAAATAGAGTTTTCATTTATGCTAGAAGGCTATGATAAAAACTTCACGGCATTTAGTAAAGAAAAAATGGCCATCTATACTAATCTTCCTGAAGGGGATTACCGATTTTTAGTAAAAGCAAAAAACATTTACGGACAAATAAGTGATGAAACCGTTTATGAATTTAAAATACTTCCTCCATGGTATAGAACATGGTGGGCATATCTACTCTATCTAATTGGTAGTATTTTACTAATTACCGGCATCACTAAACTATACAGTAAAAAACTAGAAAAAGAAAAAGACCATTTAGAAGAAATCGTAAAATTAAGAACTGCTGAGCTTGCTAAACAAAACACCAGACTAGAACAATTTAATCATGATTTGGCAGAGCAAAAAGAGTTAATAGAATTGAAAAATAAAGATATTACCGATAGTATTAACTATGCAAAAAGAATTCAGCAAGCACTACTTCCCCATACAAAACAAATAGAAGAAAACCTGAAAGAAAGTTTTATCCTATTTAAACCAAGAGATATTGTTAGTGGAGATTTTTATTGGTTCACAAAAACCAAAGCACACATTATA
>JAUHYR010000063.1 GCA_030426475.1 Bacteroidia bacterium | reverse complement strand
TTATTGGGATTGCCCATTATATTACAACCTTTAAAATCTTGGGTAGATGTATCAGGTGCGAAAACAGACAAATCGCCTGAAGTGGTTATAATCGTATTAGATGAATAGTTTCCTCCGGCAACCATGGTAGAATCAATACATGAAGATGATCCGCTTGAGCAGTTTTCAAGACAGGCCGAATTAAATATCGCAGTGCTAGTACCTAAAGCAACGTAATTAAAACTTCCTTTAACCTCTACTTTACTTGCGTTTTGAGAAGTTGTAAATGTGTAGCCATTCATTGTCCATGCCGAATCTTTGTTGTTAAACAAAATAGTGTCATTGTCAACTATAGCTGCAAAGTGACCAAAACTATTAATGGTCAGTTTTTTACAAGAGTAATTGGCAGAACTAACATCAAATCCAATAGATCCAATAATTCCACAACCACTTCCGGTATTATAAAATTGCATGAGAGTATAGCCAAACTGCCCAAATCCACCGGAGTATTTCCCATGTTTAATAAATTTAAGGTCTCCGTTGGTGAATAGTGTTGAGCCTGCAGGATAATTAGTATCATTGTTATATCCTGTAGCAGTGCTACTAAATTTTGAGGAATCTAGGTTTGTATAATAGATACAATCTTGGGCATTTACTAAAAGAGAAAATGCACTAAGCACAATTGTAAATAATATTGTTTTTAAGTTAGAAGTTTTCATAATCATTTTTTAGTCATTTATTAGTAATACAATCAACTTTTTAAAAAGTAACCTCTTATAATTATTTTTTTGAAAAATATTTCAAAGTAATTTCAAATCTACCAATGTTTGCCCTGCTATTCTTAGTATTTGGAATAAAATAGCCAAAGTCAACATTTAGTTTTTTATCATTATTTTTTTGGATGGGAAGGTTGTTAATTCCCAGAAAAGCATAAATACCATTATTCAATTCAAAAGTACTTCCAAAATGTACAATCTCTTTTACGGTTGCCGAAAATCCTATTGAACTATAGTTTAAATTTTTTCCGATCACTTTTTTAGATTCAACTAACCGAATAAACCCTAAAGGAGTGAAAATAAAATCGTCTGTTACATTAAGGTTGTACTTTGTATGAATAGTATAATGTCTTGCTAACGAAATTATTTGGTCAACAGGTATTACTCTGCTAGCATTAAATTGGTTTACAGATAAACCTGCCGAGAGTTTATCACTGTATAAATAAACCCCAACGTTTCCATCAAAGCTGTATTTAGAAATTCCTTGTGTAACATAATTGGGTACAATATTGAAGTTATAGGCGCCTATTGATGCAGATAAACCAAGCATATAATTCTCGTTAATGTTTAGATGTCTTCCGTACAGGCCATAAAACCTATTTCTTTTTAATACAATACCTTCTTTATCATTGTTAAGTTCTATACCAACAATATGTCCTCCATTTTTTTCATTGGAAATATCAAAGTATGCTGCTGCAAAAGAAGAGTGAATTCCGCCAAAATTATTGCTATTTCTTCTATGGCCAGCATATAATTCAGTACTAGCATTACTGCCTTGTATGGCAGGGTTTAAATGCGGATCGTTAAAAAATAAACCAAAATACTGCGGTAGTTCAATAGAGGTTAATTGCCCATAAGAAGTAATAGAAACAATTACTCCTAAAAAAATAAGTAGTTTCTTCATGTCGTTTGTATTACAAACAAGAGTTAAAAAAGTAACCTTTTAAAAATTAAAAATATATAAATATCACATAATCAAACAGATTAATTTCATTTTCACTTTAAATTCTTTATTACCTTTGCCATCCTTTTAAAGAATGGACGCAAGAGAATATTTAGATTTATTTTCAAATCATCCGAAACTGGCTGATTTACGTCACTCTATTGCTCAAAAAAACAAACTTATTGTTGTAAATGGTCTCAAAGGCTCTGCTTTTGCTACGGCATTTTCTTCTATTTCAAATCAAAACGACTATACTCAACTGGTTGTGTTAAAGGATAGTGAAGAAGCGATTCACTTTTTCAATGACATTGAGAATTTTTTTGAAAAAGATGTTTATTATTTTCCTAAATCTTATAAGCGAAATTACGATATAAGCAAAGTAGACAATGCTAATGTTTTATACAGATCTGAGGCACTAAAAGCCCTTTCCGAAAACCAAGAGAAGAAAATTATAATATCTTATCCTGAAGCTTTGCTTGAAAATGTTGCCTCTAAAAAAGTACTTCACCAAAATACTTTTAAAGTAAAAGTTGGGAATAACTTAGGAACTGAATTCGTTAATGAAACATTACACGAATTAGGCTTTAGAAGAGAAGATTTTGTGACTGAGCCGGGCGAATATTCCATTAGAGGTGGAATAGTTGACGTATTTTCTTTTTCCAATTCTAATCCATTCAGAATAGAGTTTTTTGGAGATGAAGTCGATTCAATACGTGAGTTTGACCCCATTAATCAACTAAGCTTAAAAAAGCATGAAGAAATAGTAATACTTCCGTCTATTCATGAAAAATTAGTATTGGAAGAAAGGTGTTCATTCTTTGATTTATTACCTGATGATTCTTTGGTTTGGTTAAGTGATAAAAAATATATTTTACAATCTATTTACAATGAGTTTGAAACCATAAGAAATTCATTTTCGAACCTTGAAGAAAGCACTATTAAGCAAATTGGTTTTGAAAACCTATATCAATCTCCAGTTCAAATTGATGACAGCATAAATAAACATAGTTCAATAGACGTAAACGGAAATAATATTTCAAATAACACCATTGAGTTTAACACCACTCCTCATCCGTTTTTCAATAAAAACTTTGATTTACTTTCTTCTCATTTGCATGACCAATCAATAAAAGGATACAAAAACTATATTGCTTCAGATAATGAAAAACAACTGGAAAGAATCCATCTTATTCTCAAAGAAAAAGTCATTCCGACTTCTTTTTTATCCATTAACTTTTCTATTAACGAAGGTTTTATAGACCATGATTTAAAAATAAGTGTTTGCACTGAACATAGAATTTTTAATCGACATAAAAAAAGCAGATTAAAGGAAGGGTACAAAAAGAAAGAAGGATTTATAACACTAAAAGAACTCAATAATTTAAATAATGGTGATTATGTTGTCCACATTGACCATGGTATTGGTCAATTTGCCGGACTACAAAAGATTGACGTAAACGGAAAGAAACAAGAGGCAATAAAAATCGTTTACAAAAACCATGATATACTTTACGTAAGTGTTCATTCATTACATAAAATTTCAAAATATTCTAATGAGTCAGGCTCAGTTTCTGTAGATAAATTAGGCTCCGGACGATGGCAAAAGGTAAAAGAAAAAACTAAAAAGAGAGTTAAAGAGTTAGCATTTGATTTGATAAAACTCTACGCTAAACGAAAAGCACAAAAAGGTTTTACCTTTAGCCCGGATAGCTACATGCAAAATGAGTTAGAGGCATCTTTTATTTATGAAGATACACCTGACCAAGAAAAAGCAACTAAAGATGTAAAAGCTGATATGGAAAAGCCATATCCGATGGATAGATTGGTTTGCGGAGATGTAGGTTTCGGAAAAACTGAAGTAGCTATTAGAGCAGCTTTTAAGGCAGTTACTGATGGCAAACAAGTAGCTGTTTTAGTTCCCACAACCATTTTGGCATTGCAACATTACAAAACGTTTAAGGATAGATTGGAAAACTTGCCTGTCACAGTTGATTTTATAAGTAGATTCAAATCAGCGGGAAAACAGAAAGAAACCTTAAAAGCATTACAAGAAGGGAAAGTTGATATTATTATTGGAACTCATAGATTAGTGAGCAAGGATGTTAAGTTTAAAGATTTAGGATTATTAGTAATTGATGAAGAACAGAAGTTTGGAGTATCAGTAAAAGACAAACTAAAAACTTTTAAAGTAAATGTTGATACACTTACGTTAACAGCAACACCAATTCCCAGAACATTACAATTTTCAATGATGGGTGCCAGAGATTTTTCTGTGATATCCACTCCGCCACCTAACCGACAACCGGTTCAAACAGAATTACATTCTTTTAACGAAGAGGTAATTAGAGATGCCATTAGTTATGAAATTGAAAGAGGCGGACAAGTATTTTTTATACATAATAGAATTCAAAATATTGATGAAGTTGCTGCATTAATCGAGCGTTTATGTCCGGATGCTAGAGCATTAGTTGCTCATGGACAAATGAAGCCTCAGGAGTTAGAAGAAAAAATGTATAGTTTCATTGAAGGAGAATATGATGTATTGGTTTGTACTACAATTGTAGAGTCAGGTTTGGATATTCCAAATGCCAACACAATTATTATTAATCAAGCTCAAAATTTTGGATTAAGCGATTTGCATCAGCTTAGAGGCAGAGTAGGTCGTTCTAATAAAAAAGCTTTCTGTTATTTAATTAGCCCACCATTTTCAACTATTTCAGAAGATTCTAGAAAACGATTAACTGCTTTGGAGCAGTTTTCAGATTTAGGAAGTGGATTTCATATTGCCATGCGTGATTTAGACATAAGAGGTGCGGGAGACTTGTTAGGAGCAGACCAAAGTGGTTTTATGAGTGATATCGGCTATGAAATGTATCAGAAAATTTTGGATGAAGCACTGCAAGAACTAAAAGAACAAGAATACAAAGAGCTTTATTCTGAAGAACCGGCAGATAGTCCCGAATTCAAAATTGATTGCCAAATTGATACCGATTTAGAAATACTAATTCCTGATGAATACATTGAAAACATTGCAGAAAGAATTAATATTTACAAAGAAATTGATAACCTCTCTGAAGAAAATCAGCTAGAAAAATTTAAACAACAATTGGTCGATAGGTTTGGAGCTATTCCAAAGCAAGTAAATGAATTGATAGAGCTAGTACGTTTAAGATGGAAATGCGAAAAACTAGGAATTGAAAAACTAATGATTAAGCAGAATAAACTATTAGCTTATTTCATTAGCAATAAAGAATCGGCTTTTTATTCTACAAAAGTGTTTACAGAAACCTTAAAGTATTTTCAGCATAACCCACACTATTGTGTGTTAAAGCAAAAAAATGATAAGCTTTACTTTGTAATTGAAGATTGCGAAAGCGTAGAACATGCTTCTGAACTATTATCTCCGCTTTATGAGAACACAGTTCAAAATTTAGAGTTAAAAGTTATTTAAAAAAAAGCTTCTGTTTTTTATACTTTCCATCTTGATGTAAATAGGAGATTAAAATAAATGTCATTTGGTCAATTGATGTAGGAGCGTTTTCAGGGAAATATACTTTGTTGTTAAATTCATAAGCACATGAAATTCCATCGCTTCTATTTCCAACAACGTCCATCCACTCATTTTTAGATTTATATAAAGTGACAGAATGAAACTGATTCCAGTCAATACTATCCATTATTAAATAAATGGATTTAGCTGAAACAGAGTCTAAAGTAATTTTTTCATATTGAGGAGTTGATATTTCAAGTTTCATAGGATATACAGTATCATTCTTATTAATGTATTCATTAATTTTAACAGTATATAATGAATCATTTTTTTGAATAAGATTTACATTTTCAGGTATCTCATTACATCCAATTGTTAAAAAGACTATAACTGTATATGTAATAAACTCTCTCAATAATTTCTTTATTGACAAATATAAATTAATTTGATTAGCTATATTCTTAAAGCATTACCTTTGCAGCCCAATTAATAATTAATAACTATAAAGTAATAACTGCGAAGCAATGGTTGGTGTAAATGCAATGACGGTATCTTTTGGTGGTAGAACTTTGTTTGAAGAGATAAGCTTTATCATCAATAAAACGGATAGAATTGGTTTAGTGGGAAAAAACGGAGCCGGAAAATCTACATTACTAAAAATATTATCAGGGGAATCTAAACCTACATCAGGTGAAGTTTCGTTTCCAAAAGATTTTCAGATTGGTTATTTATCGCAAGATTTAGATTTTGTAAATGATAAAACACTTTTCAATGAAGCGAAAACTGCTTTTGCAGAAATAGAAGCCATCAATAAAAAACTTGAAAAGTTAAATGAAGAATTAGTTTCTCGTACCGATTATGAGTCGGATGAGTATATGCAAATCATTGATGAAGTTTCTCACTTAAATGAACGAATGGCAGTATTGGGCGGCTATAATATTGAAGGCGAAATTGAGGAGATATTGTTTGGGTTGGGTTTTGAAAGAACGGACTTTGATAGAATGACAGAAGAATTTAGCGGTGGTTGGCGTATGCGAATTGAGTTAGCCAAACTACTATTACAAAAACCTGATTTATTATTACTAGATGAGCCTACCAATCACTTAGATATTGAATCAATAGAGTGGTTAGAGCAATTCATTTCTACCTACAATGGAGGAGTGGTTTTAGTATCTCACGACAAAACATTTTTAGATAATATTACGAATAGAACCATTGAAATTAGTCTTGGAAAAATCCATGATTATTCTGCGCCATACTCTAAATATTTGGTGTTGAGAGAGGAAAGAAGAGCACAATTATTAGGGGCATACAAAAATCAGCAACAACAAATCAAACAAACCGAACGATTTATTGAGCGATTTAGAGCAAAAAACACTAAGGCTTCTGCAGTTCAAAGTAGAGTTAAACAGCTTAACAGAATGGACAAGATTGAATTGGAAGAAGAAGATACTTCAGCCATGCACTTTCGGTTTCCACCTGCTCCTCATTCGGGAAAAGTATCACTGAAAATTGAAAATGTGTCTAAAAGCTATGGCGATAATTTAATTATTAAAGATGTTGAATTTTCAGTAGAAAGAGGAGATAAAATTGCTTTTATTGGTAGAAACGGAGAAGGAAAATCTACTTTGGTAAAAATGATAATGGACGAAACCGATTATCAAGGAACCATTGAAAAAGGTTATCAGGTAAAAGTTGGCTACTATGCCCAAAACCAAGCTGATGTGGCTGATGGGAGTAAAACTGTTTTGCAAACCATAGAAGCTGCTGCTCACACCGAAGAAGCCAGAAAAAATGTAAGAAATTATTTAGGTGCATTTTTATTTAGCGGTGATGATGTAGAGAAAAAAGTGAGCGTTCTTTCAGGTGGAGAGCGTGCTAGAGTAGCGCTTTGTAAATTATTGTTAGAGCCTGTCAATCTTCTAATATTGGATGAGCCTACCAATCACTTGGACATCAAAAGCAAGGAAATTTTAAAACAAGCTTTATTAAATTATGATGGAACACTTATCCTTGTTTCTCATGATAGGGATTTTTTAACGGGATTGACAGATAAATTATACGAATTCAGAAATCAAAAAGTAAAAGAACATTTAGGTGATGTGTTTGACTTCTTAAGAAAGAAAAAGGCAACCAGCTTTTCAGATATTATGAAAAAGGAGAACGCCAAATCTTCTAATAATTCTAATAAAGAAAGTGAGTCAAAAGAAGTGTATGAAAAGAAAAAAGAGCTGGAAAAATCAATCAGGAAAGCAACTTCTGATGTTCAACGAGTAGAGAAAGAAATTGAAAAGAAAGAAGAGGCTCAGTCTGAATTGAGTAAGCAACTTCAAGACCCTGAGATATTTGCAAAAGACCCTGCAAAAGGAAATGAGTTGTTAATGCAGTTTAATTCCGGAAAAAAAGAAGTAGAAACACTAATGAGTAGATGGGAAAAATTAAACACTGAACTTACAAAGCTTGAAAAGGAGAGGGAAAGTTTATAAGTTTACTGAATAAATAAGAAAATATGCTTTCAATCAATCCAAAAGAAATTCCTGTTCCTAAATTACACGGATATTTATTAGGCGCAGTGGGGCCAAGACCAATTTGTTTTGCCAGCACCATTGACGAAAACGGAGTGCCAAATTTAGCCCCATTTAGCTTTTTTAATGTGTTTAGCGCTAATCCTCCAATTGCTGTTTTTTCACCGGCCAGAAGCGGAAGAACCAACACTACAAAAGATACTTACAACAATGTGAAAAAAGTACCTGAAGTGGTTATAAATATTGTTAATTATGACATTGTTCAACAAATGTCATTAGCTAGCTCACCTTTCGAACCAGGAATAAGTGAATTTGAAAAATCAGGATTAACTCCCATTGCTTCTGAATTAGTAAAACCATTTAGGGTAAAAGAATCTCCCGTGCAAATGGAATGTAAAGTAAATCAAGTAATAGAATTGGGTGCAGAAGGCGGAGCCGGAAATTTAGTAGTTTGTGAAGTGGTTAAAATTCATATTGATGAATCAATATTAGACGAAAACGGAGTAATTGACCAACAAAAAATTGATTTAGTAGCTAGAATGGGCGGAAATTGGTATTGCAGAGCGCATGGAGAAGCTCTTTTTGAAATTGCCAAACCCATTACTACTTGTGGAATTGGAGTGGATAAAATTCCTTCGTTTATTAAAGAAGCAAACTTTTTTACAGGAAATGAATTGGGTCAGCTAGGAAACATTGAACAACTTCCTGAACCGGATAATAATGTGAAGTCTGACAATAAATTTGAAGATGCAAGAGCATTTTTGAAAATAGGAGATGTAGTTTCTGCATGGAAAGTCTTACTTTCATAAGGTGAATTTTTCAGAAAAATATGCTAAGCTGTTTCAACTGTTATTGCCTTCTCCATTTGCAATAGCGGTAATACTTACATTCATTACTTTTTTCATAGCCTTATTTACTACTCAACCCGAAGGGGTTGGTTTTTTTGCTTACTCTGTTGATTTAGCTAATTTTTGGCAACAGGGACTTTGGTCTGACGGGCTTTTAGTATTTGCTGTTCAAATGATGCTCATGCTTGTTTTAGGGCACGTATTAGCGCTTACAAAACCGGTTGAGTATATTCTTAGCAAATTAGTGTTTTATTGCAATACAACAGCTAAAGCAGCTTTTATAGTTACTATTTTAACCGTATTGGTTAGTTTTTTTAATTGGGGATTAGGCTTGATATTTGGAGCCATATTTGCTCGAAAAGTAGGAGAGTACGCTTCAAAAAAATTGTTATTGATAAACTATCCGTTAATAGGAGCGGCAGGGTATAGCGGTTTAATGGTTTGGCATGGTGGAATTTCAGGTTCATCACTTACAAAAATTGCCGAAGAAGGACATTTAAAAAGTTTAGTAAACGGGATTATTCCTGAATCGCAGTTAGAACTTTTGCCAAATTCAATTTCTTTTATTGATACTGTTTTTTCTCCCATGAACATATTTATTTCCGTTTTATTGATATTGATTTTGCCTTTGAGTATGTATTTAGTTGGAAAAAGGTCAAAAGCTAGTGAGTTGCCTAAATTTACTACAGATGCAAAGATTACTGATAAAATAAAAGCAGTAGAAGCGGAAAAAATAGACCATTCTTTATTTGGAGTTGTATTTGGTGGTTTAATTCTTTTGATTGCATTTTATTTGGCTTTTAACTCATCCAATACTACTCCACTTTCCTTTATCACTCCCAACTTTATTAATTTCTCGTTATTAGGATTAGGCTTATTGCTTCACGGCAGTTTCTTTAATTTTTTAAATGCCATAGAAGAAGCTATTTCAGGTGTTTCGGGTATTCTTATCCAGTTTCCGCTTTATTTTGGAATTATGGGTATTATGAAAAGTTCAGGATTAGTGAATGACTTGTCTGCTTTTTTTGTAAGCATTTCTAATGAAAATACGTATCCTATTTTCACTTTTATAAGTGCGGGAATTGTAAATGTTTTTGTGCCAAGCGGTGGCGGACAATGGGCGGTACAAGGACCAATTATCATACAAGCCGCTACAGATTTAGGCATTTCTTTACCCAAAAGTATTTTAGCTATGGCTTATGGTGACCAGTTAACCAATATGCTTCAGCCGTTTTGGGCTTTGCCACTTTTAGGTATTACCAAATTAAATGCTAAACAAATACTACCCTTCACATTATTTTTAATGTTAATGGGAACACTTATCTTTTTGTTGGGATTGGTAGTTTTTTAAGGCTTACTTTCTAAGTCTTCAACTGAGCGGGTGTCTAATGCATCTCTAAGTCCGTTACCTAATAATACAAATGAAAGTACCATAGCCATTATGCAAAGCCCTGGAAGTATTGGTAAAAGTGCATGGCCTGTGGTAATGTATCCTCTTAATTCATTAATCATTTTTCCCCAGGTAGCTTGTGGTGGCGGAGCACCAAGCCCTAAAAAGCTTAGTCCTGCCTCAATTAATATGGCCGAAGCAAAATTAGATGCAGAAATTACAATTACAGGCCCCATTACATTTGGCAAGATATGCCTGAAAATGATTCTAGGACTTTTAAAACCTAAGGCATTTCCTGCTTCTATAAATTCCATTTCTCTTAAACCTATCACTTGTCCTCTCACAACCCTTGCTACTTCAACCCACATGGTTAAACCAACAGCAATAAATACTTGCCAAAAATCTTTACCAATGGCTAAAGTAATGGCAATTACCAATAAAAGTGTGGGGATAGACCATACTACATTAATAATCCACATGATTAAATCGTCAATCCAGCCTTTAAAATAACCTGCAATGGCACCCATGGTAATACCAATTACCAATGAAATGAATACGGCAATAAAACCTACAAGCAAAGAAATCCAGGCTCCGGCCATCAATCGGCTTAAAATATCTCTTCCATATTGGTCGGTTCCTAAGTAATATTTTTGAGTATAGATATTATCCTCTACAATCATTTTCTGGAGCTCGGTAATTGATTTGGTTACCTTTTCACCGGAGAAAGTGGTAAAAGAAATCATACCGTTATCTGTAGTTTCCTCATAACTTTCCGTATAATCAATCGGATAAACTACATCAGCAATGTTTATTTTTATCTTCTCTCCGTTGTTTACTTTATCGCCTGTATATTTTTCTACGATGATGTCGCTACCAAAGAAGCCATAGTCATAAATGGGCATTAATTTATATTGGTTCTCTGTACCTTTAAAAAATCGGGTAAAAAAGTTTTTTTGAGGCTTGTCATCATTTTTTCTAACCTTAAGCATCTGTACAGAAAATCCTGCCGGCTTAATTTTTATTTCAAGTACTTGTTGGTTTGCTTTTGGAGTAGAATCTGGACGAATTAAAGGACCTGCAATAGCAACTAAGGCTACAATAACAATGCACCATAAACCTGCCATGGAGAGCTTATTTTTCTTTAGTCTTCTCCATGCATTGAGGTAAAGCGAATATGACTTTTGTTTTTTTGCGCTCAACTTACTTTTCGGTCTTTCCAGTATTGACTTCTTCTAAAAATCAAATTTAGGGCAATAAAGATAAAATATATTGGGTAAATCAATTGACAAAGGGTAAAAAATCCAAAAGGGATGGTTGTGCTAAATAGGTCTTTTGAAGCGACTAATAACCTGTAATCAGCTATAAGTTTTGATATAAACAAGACTAAAAAAAGCAAAAAACAAGTAATATTAGCAATAGAAAAGACCAATAATGCCAATAGTGATAGGTTTATAAGTAAAATTAAGCTTCCCAGATAGCTAAAGTTGAAATCATTTACAGCAGTAGATTTTTTTGCCCACCTAATTCTTTGATTTAATATGGATGAAATGCTTGAAGGAAACTTTGATTTTACCAGTACTTCTTTTGACTTCAGGTATCTAATATCTGCCTTTTCTTTTTTTAAATGGTGAAGCAAAAAAATATCATCACCAGAAGCAATTTCGGGTAATGTTTTATGAATTGAATAGATGCTTTTTTTAAATGCCAAGTTAGCTCCGTTAGATAATATCGGTTTATGCTTTAAAGCTTTTGAGCCCCCAACTATCTGTAGGGAAATAAACTCAAAATATCCCAGAAATGAAGTTAGAGAGACAGGTTGATTTGAGTAGGAGACTGGCATTATAAGTAAATCAGGATTATGATCTTCAAAATAATTTTTAATTGATTTAAGCCAATTTTTTGGATGAATACAATCGGCATCCGTAGTGACTATGATATCCGAAGGACTATGTTGGACACCTTTATTAATAGCCGTTTTTTTTCCTTTCTCCTTATCCGATAGCTCAATTAATTTATAATTTAACCCAGAAGTTTTAATTAATTCTTTTCCATTGTCTGTGGAATGGTCGTCAACAAAAACATATTCCATATTTTCTTTATCTGATTGATTTTTAAGGGATTCTAGTAAGTTAGGGAGATTGTCACTTTCATTTCTAAACGGAATAATAACAGAGATAGATTTTTTTGTAGGGGAATGCCTTTCACGTAAATTAGTTGTTTTGGTATTTCTCCATACTTTAATGGTGGTAAATGCTTCAATTAGATAAAGCAATAATATAGTTAGTATGATAATACTAATTACCATTAAATGAATTTTTTAATAATGCGGAAGCACCAATTAATGAAGGTAATCCAATGTTTATTATCCAAATGCAAACGGCAACCAACAATACACCTGAGTCATTGTTTAAATATTCAAAAAGAACTAAAGCTAAACTTCCTTTAACTGCAATTTCTGCCCATCCAAAACTTGGAATCGCACTTGATAAATAAAATAGAACGCTGGTCATCATAAACATATCAAACCAATTAATTTCCTTAATGAATATGCTAAATAACAATAAATACTGTAGCGTAAACGCTAAATACCTTATGAAGCTAAGCGTAAGAATTTTGTGTTTTTTGTTGGAAAAACTTTCAAACAACTCTCTATTAATCCTTTTAGTAATAAAGCTATAATTTTCTAATCGTTTAAAAATTCTTTTTTGAAAAAACAAATAGGATAGAGACACGAGTAACCCTATTATTATTATTAGCAATAATGATATTTTTTTTGGTAATATGTATATGTCAATATTGTTAAAGTGCATATAAATTAGCCCCAAACTTCCTGCTAGAATTGTAACTAAAAGTTGATTTAGTGATGAAAATAAAGATGAAGCTGTGCCATGCCATCTATCCTTTGGACTAAGAAAAAGTATTTTTCCGATAAACTCACCGCTTCTAAATGGCATAAACAAGCTTGTAGCTACACCGGAAAAAGTTGCCATAAAGCTTTTTCTAAAGCTAATAGTAATACTTGACGGAAGTAATATTTTCCATTTAAAAGCATCAATAGCCCAATTTACAGGCATAAGAATTAATGCAAAAAAAAGTAAAAATAGATTAGTGAAATTGTATTCAGGAACAGACTTGAAGTTGAAAACGGCACTTTTATTACTAAACTGATGGTATATAAAGTAAAAGGCTGTAAGGGAAATTCCTAATTTTACCAATCGCTCAATATATTTATATAGCTTTGTATAATTCATTTAATTGAAGTCAAACGAAAAAATAATATTAGGTATTGATCCTGGCACAAATGTGATGGGTTATGGAATAATAGAGGTTAAAGGTAACTCAATAAAATTAATTTCTACAGGAGTTGTAAAGCTGGATAAGTATGATAATCATCCTTTAAAGTTGAAAAAAATATTTGAGAAGGTGATTAGCCTTATTGACCAATACAAGCCGGATGAATTGGCAATTGAAGCACCATTTTTTGGAAAAAATGTTCAGTCAATGTTAAAATTAGGTAAAGCACAAGGTGTGGCTATTGCTGCAGCACTTTCAAGGGATATGCCAATTTTTGAATATGCTCCTAAAAAAATTAAGCAGTCAATAACAGGAAAGGGAGCAGCATCAAAAGAGCAAGTATCTGCAATGATTTTAAAAATATGTAATGTAAAGGTTGCACCTAAGTATTTTGATGCAACGGATGGTCTAGCAGCAGCTGTTTGTCATCACTTTCAATCTAATTCTATTGTTTCTGAGAAAAAATATACAGGGTGGGCTGCTTTTGTTAAAGAAAACCCTAAAAAACTTAAATAGCTGAACGGATTTGTTGAGCTGTATCTTCGAACTCTTCTTTGGATAAACTTAGTTTATTTTTCACAAAATTAAATCCGTTATCTTGTAGCGGAATTAAATGGATGTGGGCATGAGGAACCTCAAGACCTTCAACTAAAACTCCAACCCTGTTGCAAGAAACGGCTTTTTCTATTTTTTGTGAAATAGTTTTTGCGTAACGCCACATTTCTGTATAAAGTGGGTCTTGAATATCCCAGATTCTGTCAATTTGCTCCTTTGGTACAATTAGCGTATGACCTTTAGCAAGAGGATTAATATCTAAAAAGGCAATAAACTTTTCATTTTCATCAATTTTATAACAAGGAATTTCACCTTTTACAATTTTTTTGAAAATACTATCCATTATCTTGTGATTTCAACAATTTCAAATTTCATTTTACCGCTTGGTACTTGAATTTCGACAATATCACCCACTGATTTTCCTAATAAACCTTTACCAATTGGAGATTCAACTGATATTTTTTTGGTTTTTAAATCAGCTTCTTTTTCTGAAACTAAAGTATATTCCATAGTGGCTTTATTGGTGATATTTTTAATTTTTACCTTAGATAAAATTAATGCCTTTGATGTATCCAGTTGACTCTCATCTATAAGCCTGGCATTACCTAATAACTGTTCCAATTGTGCAATTTTCATTTCAAGAAGACCTTGTGCTTCTTTAGCGGCATCATATTCTGCATTTTCTGATAAGTCTCCTTTATCTCTTGCTTCAGCAATTTGTTGAGAAATTTTAGGACGTTCAACTTTTCTAAGTTGATCCAACTCTTCTTTTAATTTTTTTAAACCTTCAGCAGTAAAATATTGTGTTTCTGCCATAATATTTATTTTTTAGTCAAGTGATATAAAACGAAAGAGAATCCTTTACAGGACTCTCTTTGAATGTAAATTTAAGAAATTTTAGTATTCTCTACAAATTGATTCTAGCTCCTATTGTATGAGAACCACTCCAAGGATTAGAAAACTGATAACCATAATCTAAGCTAAAGCTACTTCCGGCTTTATTCAAAGGTAATTCAATTGAAAACCCGGCTGTAGGACCGGTATGGGCTTGAGTTCTTTCTTCTGCATTAAAAATACCTTGCTCGTACATATAACCACCTCTAATCATAAATTTAGACATGAAAGCGTATTCTGCTCCAACTCTTATTTGATCTTTTGTAAACGAGTTAGAAGTAAAATTCATACCTACAGTTAATTTATGGTCAGATTTAATTTCGTAAGTAGCTGAATCAACAGTTGAATTAAAATAAAAATCATACGAACCTCCAATATTTAATAATGAAGGCATTTCAAATTGCGCTGATTTTTGACTTTGTGATAAAATTTGACCATTTGCAGTCTCATTTTTTACTGTTAAACCATCACCAGAAAACTTCATTGGCGGTCCAACATTTCTCAAAGCAATACCAAACTTAATTTGATCATACTCACCGGTAACATATCTAATTCCTGCATCTAATGCCACACCTGAACTTCTGGCATTTGATATTCCTTCAGAAACTACTTTTACGGTAGCACCTCCATAAATGCTGTTTGAAAATTCCTTTGCATAAGAAATACCTATGTTGGAGTAGCTTATTTTAAAGGTTCCGATACCACCTTCTGGTAAGTTGGTAGTAGTTCTTTCAATTTCTCCAAAGTTCATACTCATAACAGAAACACCAATTACATTGCTTTCACCTAACTTTTGAGAAAACCCGAAACTATTAATTCCAATGCCTGTACCAGATAAATATCTAGTATGAGCAAAAAGCAATTCAGTTTTTGGGGTAAAAGCTAGTCCGGCAACATTTGTATTTATTGCTTCAAGACCTATAACATAGGCAGAGTTTGAACCAGCTAAACCTGAAGATCTAGCCCATGGGTTAATTAATAGCTCAGAAGCTCCTGCTTCACCCGAACGATCTTTATTTCCAGCAAATGAGGTTACTGTAACTAAGCTTAAAAGTGCAACGATTATATTTTTCATACCTTTCATGGTTTACTTTCTTTTTATTTAAAAATTACTAACATCGGTAGGTCTAAGCACTGTGAATAGTTTTAGTGTTTTTTCACCAACCCCTTCCACATTCACATGAATAAGATATACACCACCCGCAACA
>JAUHYR010000062.1 GCA_030426475.1 Bacteroidia bacterium | reverse complement strand
TTAGCTTATCTCTAAACACTGCAGATTTATAAATAGATTTCCCTAAAAGCATTCTTACACACTCTTGAACACCTTCCACAATTGAAGGGTGAGGGTGAATCATATGAGCCAATTCATCAATTCCTTTTTTCATGTATATCAACAAGGCAACTGCTTGTATCGCACTAGATGCATGCTCTCCAACAGCACGCATTCCCAATACTTTCATTTCTTCATCATCGCTCACAATAATTTTAAAAAACCCGGTTGTTTTACGCATCGCTATGGCCCTTGCAATAGTAGAATAATCAACCTTTGCAACTCTAATAGGAATGTTTTCTTCAATAGCCTGTTTTTCATTTATACCAATAGAAGCCACTTCGGGATCTAAAAACATTATCGTAGAAACGTTATCGTATCTGATAGGCTTTACAGGGAAGTCTGCAAACATTCTTACAACGGCATGTCTTGCCTCTCTCTCACCTACATTTACTAGGGCAATTCTACCGGAAACATCCCCCACAGCATAAATATGAGGAACACTTGTTTGAGTATCAATATCACCAATATGAACTCCTCTTTTACTCATCTTAACACCCGCATTATCTATGTTTAAGCTTTCAATATTTGGTACTCTACCAACAGAAAGCAAAGCTTTCTCTACTCTTATTACTTCTGTTGTTCCATCAGAATTTTCTATTTCATACTCTACTTCTCCATCCACAATTTCCATACGCTTTAATTGTGCCTTACCATGAACAACAACACCTTTTTTCTCCATCTGCTTCTTAATAACTTCGGCTACATCTTCGTCTTCAAAAGGTAATATTCGTTCTGCTCTATCAATAATGTGAACTTTAGTTTTTCCAAAATTGGCGAACATAGTAGCATACTCACAACCAATAACACCGGCTCCCAGTACAACTAAGCTTTTAGGAAATTTATCCATGTGATGAATTCCATCACTTGTCATAATTATTTTTTCGTCACAAGGAATATTAGAGAGTGTTCTTGGCCTACTACCACTGGCTATAATGGTGTGGTCTGCATATATAATTCTACTTGAATTATCTGTTTTTTTAATTAAAATTTCATGAGAAGTAAGAAAGCTTGCAACACCTTTTTCATATTCAATTAAGTTAGTTTCAGCATGGATAATTCTCATGTGACATGAAAACTGAAACTTTCTCTCAAACAAAGCTTCTTCTACAACTTTTTTAACTTCTTCGTAGGTAACATCTATTTTACTACCCTCAGGCCTATTCTCATTCAAAAACTTAATTCTGTTTGAAAACTCCCACATGGTTTTGGATGCTAAGGCACCATCATATATACCAGCTCCACCTAAATTACTTTTTTCTACAAGTAACACTCTCTTCCCAAAATCAATTGCCCTCATGGCAGCAGCATACCCGGCAGGTCCGCCACCAATCACACATAAATCATATCTTTCCATTCAAGAATTGAATTTTATAAATGTAAAGTTAACATTTTGTTTTAAAACCTTTAAGTATTTAACGTATAAATATTACTACCTATTTTAAGGAGAAAAGAAAACTTTATTCTATTTTTAAATCTTTAACAAATCTATTTTAAAGTTTATATGAAATCAATCTTACTGCTAGTATTTATAATAACTGCTTTTCCTGCCATTTCTCAGGAAGAAAAAAGAGAATTTGAAGTAAAAGAAGGAGATACCACATTTATCATGAAAAAATACTTCCTGTGTATTTACTTAAGAGGCGACCAAGCAACTGAATATACAAAAGAAGAGTTAGCCGAAATTCAAAAAGGACATTTGGTTAATATTAATAAATATGCTGAAGAGGGTAAGATTAACATTGCCGGACCATTTGGTGACGACACCGAAAAAAGAGGCATTTTAATTTTTGATGTTGAAAGTATAGAAGAAGCTGAAAAAATTCTTGCTGAAGACCCGGCTGTAAAAGCCGGAAGGTTAAAGTACGAACTGCATCCTTGGTGGGGAGCAAAAGGAAGTGTCTTAAAATAAGTATTTAATTATCTTAGTTCCCTTAAATCTCAATAAATAAACACAAATGAAACTACAGAATTACGCATTAGGAAAATGGATTGAAGGAAATGATGAAGGTAAAAAATTGTATAATGCAATAAATGGAGAAGAAATAGCCACTGCAAGCTCAAGCGGGTTAGACTTTTCTGCCATGATGGATTATGCTCGTACTACCGGTAGTTCTAAGCTCCGTAAGATGACTTTCCAAGAAAGAGGATTAATGCTAAAAGCTTTGGCTCTTCACTTAATGGAAAAGAAAAAAGACTTTTACAAAGTAAGTGCATGGACAGGCGCTACCAAAGTAGATTCATGGATAGACATTGAAGGTGGAATCGGCAACCTATTTGCCTATGCAAGTTTAAGAAGACAATTTCCAAACGAACCGTTTTATGTTGACGGACAAGCCGCTAAATTATCTAAAGAAGGTACATTTATTGGGCATCACATTATGGTTCCTAAACAAGGAGTGGCCATTCATATTAATGCTTTTAACTTTCCTGTTTGGGGAATGCTTGAAAAAGTTGCCGTAAACTGGCTTGCAGGAGTTCCTGCAATTGTAAAGCCAGCCACTATTACGTCTTACTTAACCGAAGTTGTGGTAAAAGAAATTATTGCATCTGGTATAGTTCCTGAAGGTGCTATCCAACTTATTTGTGGTTCGGCAAACGGAATATTAGATCATGTAATTAATCAAGATGTTGTGACTTTTACGGGTTCTGCCAGCACCGGAAAAATGCTAAAATCACACCCAAGATTATTAGAAGAATCTGTTCCGTTTAATATGGAAGCCGACTCCTTAAATTGTGCTATTCTTGGAGAAGATGCAGTTCCCGGCACAGAAGAGTTTGATTTATTTATAAAAGAAGTGCAGCGAGAAATGACCGTTAAATCCGGCCAAAAATGTACTGCGGTTAGAAGAATTATTGTTCCTGAAAAATTAGTAGAAGATGTACAAATTGCTTTAGGTAAAAGATTAGAAAAAGTCGTTATCGGAGATCCATCGGTTGAAGGAGTTAAAATGGGTTCATTGGCCGGAAAAGAGCAAGTAAAAGAGGTTATTGAAAAAGTAGAATTACTGGCAAAATCACAAGACATTGTTTTTGGTGATTACAATAAATTTGAAGTTACAGGAGCTGATAAAGACAAAGGAGCATTCATCTCTCCTATTCTATTTTTAAATAAAAATCCTTTTAAAAATACAGACTGTCATAATGTGGAAGCTTTTGGACCTGTTTCAACCATTATGCCTTACAAAAATTTAGACGAAGCTATTGAATTATCAAAAATGGGGAAAGGCTCGTTGGTTAGCTCTATTGCCACTTTTAATGATAACATTGCCAAAGAATATGTAATAAACGCAGCCGCATATCATGGTAGAATTTTAGTATTGAATAGAGAAAGTGCTAAAGAAAGTACAGGACATGGTTCACCAATGCCATTATTAGTTCACGGAGGACCGGGAAGAGCAGGTGGCGGAGAAGAAATGGGCGGAGTAAGAGGCGTAAAACACTATATGCAAAGAACTGCCATACAAGGAACGCCAACCACCATTACTAATATAACTAATGTTTACCAGCAAGGTGCAGATGCTAACGAAACCGACATTCATCCATTTAGACAACATTTTGAAGACTTAAAAGTAGGCGACACATTAATAACAAGAAAACACACCGTAACGGAAGCTGATATTGTAAATTTTGCTAATGTAAGTGGTGACCATTTTTATGCACATGTTGACGCTACTTCATTGGAAGGAACCATTTTTGAACAAAGAGTGGCGCATGGTTACTGGGTATTGTCGAAAGCTGCAGGCTTATTTGTAGATGGCAAAAAAGGGCCGGTTTTATTAAACTACGGAATTGACGAATGTAGATTTACAAAACCTGTTTACCCGGGAATGACCATTGGTGTTAAGTTTACCGTAAAAGAAAAAATAGAGCAAGAAAAACGTAACGAAGAAGATATTGCCAAAGGCATTGTAAAGTTTTTGGTGGACGTTTATGATGAAACCGGAGAAACTTGTGCATTGGCTACGATTCTAACCATGGTGAAAAAGAGAAATCAGGAATAGCGTAAAATGTACGCAGTTATATTTTCATTAAAGAGAAGTAATACACTTGAAGGCTATCAGGAAATGGATGAATTAACCATGCAAGAAGCCGAAAAAATAAATGGCTACAAAGGCTATGAAAGTGTCTATAATGAAAATCAAGAAGGCATTTTTATTTCATATTGGGAAAGTATGGAAGCCATTAACGAATGGCGAAATAACACCCTTCACAAAACAGCAAAACTCAAAGGAATTGAACAGTGGTACGACAGATATTCAATAAAAATCTGTAAAATTGAACATTCAAACGATTTTGTAAAAAAACAGTAAATGATATGGAAACAGCGGTTGAACAAGGAACAGTAAATACAACAATTGAAAACGGATTAACCACTATTGAGTTTTTTCATCCATTAAGTAACTCTTTACCGGGAAAAGTATTAGCAGCACTAGCACAAAGCATCACCGATGCAGGAAACAATAATGAAGTTAAAGTTATTCTGTTAAAATCTAGTGGTGACAGAGCTTTTTGTGCAGGAGCAAGTTTTGACGAACTAATTTCAATAAACGATTTAGAAACAGGGAAAAAATTCTTTTCAGGTTTTGCCAATGTAATTAATGCTTGCAGAAAATGTCCTAAATTAATTATTGGAAGAGTTCAGGGGAAAGCTGTAGGTGGTGGTGTTGGCTTAGCCAGTGCTGTAGATTATTGTTTCGCAACAAAATTTGCATCCGTTAAACTGAGCGAACTAGCCGTTGGAATTGGGCCGTTTGTAGTTGGTCCTGCTGTAGAAAGAAAGATAGGAACATCTGCTATGAGCCAATTAGCCATTGATGCAACAGAATGGCAAACTGCCGATTGGGCAAAACAAAAAGGATTGTATGCAGAAGTTTTTGAAAGCATTGAAGAAATGGATGAAGCAATAAATTCGTTAACAAATAAGTTATTAGCATCAAACCCGGAAGCAATGGCATTGTTAAAGAAAATATTCTGGCAAGGAACTGACAACTGGGATGAATTATTAAGTGAAAGAGCCGCTATGAGTGGAAAATTGGTATTATCTGATTTTACCAGAAATGCCATTAACAAATTTAAAAGTAAATAAGCATGAATGTAAAAACTGCACTTGTTTTAGCTCCGCACCCTGATGATGGTGAATTTGGTTGCGGTGGAACCATTAAAAAATTAACTGAAAACGGTTGCAGAGTTTACTATGCGGCATTTTCTCCTTGCGTAGCATCACTTCCGGAGGGATTTGATAAAGATTCATTATTCAAGGAATTAAAAACCGCTACTGCCCATTTAGGTATTAAAAATGAAGATGTTTTTACCTATGATATTCCGGTTAGATATTTTACTGACCATCGCCAAATTATTTTAGAAGAACTGGTAAAACTTAGAAAAAAAATAAAACCCGAATTGGTTTTTATGCCTAACTCTAATGACATTCACCAAGATCATCAAGTAATTTATAACGAAGGTATAAGAGCCTTTAAACATAGTAAACTACTAGGCTTTGAATTAATTTGGAATAGTTTAAAATTCGTTTCAAACTTTCATGTAAAATTAGAAGCTAAACATATTACTGCCAAAGCTCAAGCAATAAGCGAATATAAATCGCAGACGTTTAGATATTACGCTTCTGAAGCATTTTTAGGTTCACTGGCTAACGTTAGAGGTGTTCAGGTAAACACAGATTTTGCCGAAGCTTTTGAATTAATCCGTTGGATTGAGGATTAATTCAAAGTATTTCAGTGAGTTAAATATTTCCAAAAACGTAAAGCGTAATCAAATTTTCGTACCTTTGGGCAATTATTTATTTATTTTATTTTTATTATGAACAACGGAACAGTAAAATTCTTCAACGAAACTAAAGGATTTGGTTTTATTAAAGAAGCAGGAACAGACAAAGAATATTTTGTACACGTTTCTGGATTAATTGATCAAATTACCGAAAACGATGAAGTTTCTTTCGAATTAAAAGAAGGAAAAAAAGGATTAAATGCAATAAACGTTAAAAAGATATAGTTTAAGTAATTGCTTTTAAAAAACTTAGCCTCACATTTTGTGGGGCTTTTTTATTTCACCAATCGAAAGGCTACTTGCAGGTAATTGTTTACTGCACCAATGGGTTCAAGCTTGCAAGGAAAAGAATCTAAAAAATCTTCATACATTCTGTATTCATGCATGGGAACTACAAACTCATCAAACAAAATAAGATCATTTGTTTTTAAATAAGGAAACATTACCGCCATTGGAAATAAAGCAGAGGAATACATATCGCCATCTAAATGAACAATATTTCTCTTTTCAAATTTTATGTCAGATAAAGCTCCATAAAGTGTTTCCTGAAACAAACCTTTATAAAATTTCACTCTCTGGTCTTTTACAATTTCAGGAAAATTACCGCCTAACGAAAAAGTTCCGGCTTTGTATGTTCCCCAGTCTTCGGGCAATCCAGTAAATGTATCAAAACCAAAAAATGCTGATGAGGCATTTGTGGTGTTTTCTGTCCACCATTTTATGGAGTTTCCCCTACCTACACCAAACTCTATGTAATTAAATTCTGCTTCTTTCAAATTTTCCTTCTCTAAAACATATTGATACAGCTTAAATCTATCAGCATGGACAACTTTACTGTTATAAAAATCATTAATTCCAAGTTTTTTTTTGTTGTTGTATGCCCATTTAGAAAGTCTGGTTAAATAGCCTAGATATATAAAAAGTGTAGCGAATGGCCCAAAAATTCTATGCAATTGAAAACGAATAAAATTCGCTTTTATCTTTTTTATGATTTTAATCTTGCTCATTCAGGCTTTTCAATTTTTCCGAAATATCATCATTTAGTTGGGTAACTACCAAATCTTGAACCGCCCAATTATTATTATATGGAATAATGTCTATCAATTTTTGCTCTGGGGAAAACAACACAAAAGACGTTCTGTTAGAATCAATAGTGATATATATTCCATTGTAATACACCGTATTTTGTAACCATTCAAAATCACCCAATTCTTCAGGTTTTCCGGGTAAATTGGAAAAATCAAATTCTAATCGTTCGATTTGATTTTGTAAAATCACTTTTCCTGTTCCCGTGCTAGTAGCCAATACAGTATCATCAATTCTTTTGCCTCCATGAGGATTTTTTAGCCCATCTACCAATTTAGTAGCAACACCTGAAGATAAATCAATACTAAAAATAGCCCCTTCATGAAAAAAAGATGCTAATAGTTTATCAGAATTATCGCCATCAAATACCACCGAATTAATAAAAGCGGCTCGCATAGCTGTAGGTAAAACTTGCTCTTTGGGATTATCTATTAGTTTAATATTGTTTCCCATATCGTTACTATTTCTAGTAAGGGTAATTTCATCACCCGTTTTCGGATCTTTTCCTTTATTAAAACCGTTTTCCCATGCAAACCATTCTTTAGTAAGTTTTAGTGTTTCCAAATTAAACACAAACAAACAATCTAACCCTGATGAAGACACAACTACTTTTTGATTATCAGAAGAAAAATCGACAGTATGAATATAACTAAACCAAGGGTGTTCTAATTTTCTTAAACGTGAGTCTATTAAATAAACTAAGTTTTCAGAAGAAACTGAAAAAGTGGTTTTATTAGCAGCAATCCCTCTTGGTTCTTTTAACTTGCAAACTACTTCTTCGTTTAAAACTTCACCATTTTTTATTACTAGTGAGGAAATTCCACCCAAAGCTACTTCTCTTCTTTCTACACTACCCGTTCTGTTGTTTTTATTATGTTTTGAGGCTAAATATCTTTTTCTGATTTCTTGTAATTCAAAGCTTTTAACCGTCAACACAAGTGGCAGCTCACCATAAAAAGAAGAATCTCTTTTAAAAGTATTGATATCAATTAAAGTGGTTTTCAATTTTGAATTAATTTAGAAATAGCATTAGCCAGTTGTTCTGTTTGACTTTTTCTGGAAAACTTTTCAGCAGAGGAAATATCATGTTTTTTAGAAATTCCACCACTGTTTTTCCAATCTTTAAAATGGTTTAACAACTGCCTTTTTATTTCAGCTTTATCTGAATAATCAATCATATAATTTCTGTCACAAGCCCTAATAATTTCCGATGCATTACCACCAACCGGACCGACTGACAACATTGAGGTTCCTGAAGCCAAATACTCAAATAATTTTCCCGTCAATATCAATCCATTATTCTCTGAATTGGGGATAATAAAAAGTAAGAGGTTGGCATTCATCATTAATTTAGCCGCTTCTTTATGGGGTACAAATGGCGTGATTTCAATATTGTCATCTGATATATATTTCTTTATTACAGACAAAACATTATCATCAACATTTCCGGTAATTCTTAGTTTAAAATGTTTAGCAAAGTCAGCATCTTCTTTTGCCAACTCTCCTATTATCTGCCAAATAGTTTCTATATTTTGATTGGGCTTTAAATTACCGATGTAACTCAAAGTAAAGTTTGTTGTTGGGTGATTTTCTTCACGTAAAAAATCATCCTCATCATAGCCATTATAGACTACTTCAATATTATTATTTCTGTCAGAAAATTCTTTTTTTAAACCTTCACTCACAACCGCAATCAAATCAGCACTAGATACTATTTCTGTTTCCATTTGCTGATGTTTTTTCTTTGTTCTTGCTGACATCGGGAAAAACTTATGGTAATATATATTTACCCATGGGTCTCTGAAATCAGCAATCCATTTTAATCCGTGTTTTTCTTGAAAATATTTACCAATGTAGTGTGTGCTATGTGGCGGGCCTGTTGTAATTACCGCATCTACTTTTTGCTGTTTAACAATTCTTTTACCTATTCTAATAGCATATTTATTCCAACCTTTACGAGCATCCGGAATAAAAAAATTAGCTCTTAGCCAAACTGAAAATTTCTGCAACCATGATTTAGAATCTTTAATACCGATTAATGCTACAGGAATCTGTTTGCCTTTTTTTCCTCTTAATGCATTATAAAGCCTAAAAGGCTCAAAAGCATACGTTTTTATGACTTGAACATCTTTTGGAACATCATCTAATAACGATTCATCAATAGAAGGGTAAGCACCATCTTTGACTGAAATAACAACCGGTTTCCACCCAAATTGTGGTAAAAACTTACAAAACTTTAGCATTCTTTGAACTCCGGGACCTGCTCCAGGAGGCCAGTAATATGTAAAGACTAAAACTTTAGGCATCAGTCTTACTCTGCTTTATCGGTTACAGAAACTTTTTCACCTTTTATTTCTCTGTAAAGAATTACTCCTAAAAGTAATATCAATAATCCTGAACAGATATAAGAAATTATTTCTCCTAAATGATATGATTGAGGTTCAAATACAAACTCCACTTTATGATTTCCCGCAGGAATTTTCATTCCTCTTAAAACGTAATTTACTCTCACATGCTCAGCAGGTTGACCATCAATAAATACTTTCATCCCAACAGGATAATATATTTCAGAAAATACTGCAAAACTCTCACCTGAAGATTTTATTTGATACTCCCATTTTCCTGGCTCATACAATGTTTCATAGGCTGTATCTCCGGCAGATTTTGAAGGTTTGATTTCTCCAACAATATTTTTAAATCGCTCATCAATAACGGCAAGTTCTCTAGGGTCAAACTCTTTTAATGCTGCTAATTCTTCATCTGCATTTTTTACCCATTTTAAATCATTAACCAACCAAACATTTCCACAAGCATTTGGGTTCCGTTGAGCCAATAGTTGATTATTATTGTTGATGATATAATATTTCGTATTCATCATATCAAAAACAGCTTGATTACCTTGTGATAAGTGAGCATCAATTAACTCTTGATAACGCTTCATTTTAGCTCCGTGATACCCTCCCAAAGATTTATGATAATAACTTGTAGAAGCATCCTGATCCAACCTTCTTGTAGTATTAAAAACTCTATAATTAGGATCCGGGTCATTTAATATTTGTTGGTCAGCTTGAGTAATTGGAAATGGTGCTTCATTTTTAGCTTTCTTCACAAAGTTATCTTCGTTTAAATACCTTTTATTTACAGCCCACATATCTACTAAAATCAAAAGACCAAGTGCACCGATTAACATTTCTGTTTTTATGGTATTTCTTAAATAAAGGATAAGTGCAATAAGACCGGCTAAAATAAAACCAAAAGTTCTTAAAGCATCTGCCCTAAAAATAGCCATTCTCGTTTCTTCCAAAGAAGACAATATTCCACCTATAATATTTTGAGGAAAGCCTGAATTAGTTAATTGTCTAGTTAAAGTAGCATGTTCATCATCCTTCATAAATGAATTAAATAAATCAGGCATTAACCAAAACAAAAGAGCAAGCCCACCGGTAAGTCCAAAAGCAATATAAACTTGCTTCATTTTAATATCCTTCTTGTTTTTAATAATTTGGTCTAACGCCAAAAAGGCTAAAACCGGCATAGCTAATTCTGCAATAACCAATATCATTTCAACCGTTCTGAATTTATTATAACCCGGAAAATAGTCTAAGAAAAACTCCGAAAGTCCCATAAAATTCTTACCCCATGCAAGGGTAAGAGATAAAATAGTCGCAATTAAAAATATCCAACGATATTCATTCCTAACAATAAATAATGCCAAGACAAATAAAAAGCAAACTATCGCCCCAACATATACCGGACCGGATGTAAACGGTTTATCTCCAAAATAAGAGTCAAGTTGAGCAACCACTTGTGCATCTTGAGGATTTAAATCTTTTAGTTTGTCTTCATATAAGTTTCCGATAGCACCGGAGCCTCCACCTTTAAAGTTTGGAACCAGTAAAGTAAAACTTTCGCCTACTCCGTAACTCCAAGCCAAAGCATAGCTTTTATCAAGTCCGCTTGTTTGGTCATCAGCATTAGTAGCAGTTAATTCACTTTGGCTTCTGGTAGAATATTTACCATACTCATAAATAGGCCATAATTTATTAATGTTAGCACCTACAGCTATAACTGCGCCTATAGCTAAAACTCCTACTACCTTTGCAAAAGATGCAAGCTGTTTTTCTTTGAGGTGTTTAAACAATTCAAACGCACCTAAAATCAATACAATAAAGAATAAGTAGTAAGTAATTTGGATATGGTTACAGGAAATTTCCAGTGCTAAGAAAAATGCAGCCAAAATACCGCCTAACAACCATCTACCTCTAAACGCAAGTAATACTGCTCCAAGATATGGCGCCATATATGAAATCGCCATTAGCTTAGTGTTATGACCTGCTTCTAAAATAATGAAGTAATAAGAAGAAAAACCGTAAGCCACTCCCCCAATCAAGGCTACATAGGGATTAACATTTAAACATAAAAGCAAAATGTAAAACCCAATCATACAAGTAAAAATAAAACCCATTGGGCTTTTAAACCAAAGAGTAAATACTTTATGAAAATGCTGCACTAAGTTACCATGAAGTTCTAATGAGATAAGATAAGTTGGCATCCCTCCAAACAAAGAATTAGTCCACAAAGCAGGCGCATCGGATTTTTCGTTATGAGCTATTGTTTCCTGTGCAACACCCTGCCAGTTTTTAATATCACCGGATTGAATATCTTTTCCTTTAAGAACCGGACTAAAATAAACCGCAGTAATGACAAAAAATCCAACAACTGCTATAATATGAGGAAGTAGTTTAGAAAAATCTAATTTCATTTTTACATAGTTTGATTGCTCACAAACCTACATAAAATTTTTAAGGCTAAATACTTAATTTTTGCTAAATAGCGATTTTCAATCATCAAATTTATCCCTTACTAATTGCGACAAAGGCTAATTTTGTATCTTTAAGGTCTTTAAAAATCATAAGATGGCTGAAAGCGTTGCTGTGAAAGAAAAAGAGAATACAAAAATTGACAAAAAAATACTTTTAAAAGCATTTGAACTGATGTGTACTGCCAAGAATTTGGCTGAACTGTATGAAAAAAATGCAAAAATTACCGCAAAATATGTGCATGCAACATCCAGAGGACATGAAGCTATTCAGTTGGCTGTCGGGATGCAATTATTACCGCAAGATTACTTATCAGCCTATTACAGAGATGATTCTATTCTTTTAGGAATTGGGATGACCCCTTACGAACTAATGCTACAACTTTTGGCAAAAAAAGATGACCCATTTAGCGGAGGAAGAACTTATTATAGTCATCCTAGTTTAAAAAGGGATGATATGCCAAAAATTCCTCATCAGTCATCAGCTACGGGAATGCAGGCTATCCCTGCAACAGGTGTCGCAATGGGGCTTCAATACAAAGAATTAAAAAACTTATCGGAAGATTACGGTAAGGACAAACCCGTAACCGTATGTTCTCTTGGAGACGCATCTATTACCGAAGGTGAAGTTGCCGAAGCCTTTCAAATGGCTGTTTTAAAAAAGCTGCCTATCCTTTATTTAGTTCAAGATAATGAATGGGACATCTCAGCAAATGCAAAAGAAACAAGAGCCCAAGATGCTACACATTATGCAAGAGGCTTTAAAGGACTGGAAACCCGAACAATTAATGGAAGTGATTTCTTTGAAAGTTATGAAACTATTAAAGAAGTACTAGAAATAATTAGAAAAGAAAGACGTCCTTTTTTGGTTCATGCCAAAGTACCATTGCTTAATCATCATACTTCAGGAGTGAGGAAAGAATGGTACAGAGATGATTTAGAAGAGCAAGCTAAAAGAGACCCTTTTCCTTTATTCAAATCTCAATTAATTAAAATTGGTATTTCAGAAAAGGAACTTGATAAAATAGATGAAGAATCTAAAAAATTGGTAGAAATAGAGTACCTAAAGGCAACGGAAGCCCAAGACCCAACTTCTGAAGATTTAACTACTCACTATTTTGCGCCCACTCCTATTACAGAAGAAAAGGGTGAAAGAGCGCCTAAAGACAGAGAGCCCACTGTAATGGTTGACTCAGCGTTATTTGCAATTAGGGAGTTAATGGAAAAAAATCCCGAATGTTTACTTTACGGACAAGATGTTGGTGGAAGACTTGGAGGTGTATTTAGAGAAGCTGCCACCCTGGCTCAACAGTTTGGAGATGAAAGAGTATTTAACACACCCATTCAGGAAGCATTTATAGTTGGAAGCACAGTTGGCATGAGCGCTGTCGGATTAAAGCCAATTGTTGAAGTTCAGTTTGCTGACTATATCTGGCCGGGATTAAATCAATTATTTACAGAGGTTAGCCGTTCCAATTATTTATCGAATGGCAAATGGCCCGTAAGTATGATTTTAAGAGTTCCTATTGGAGCTTATGGTAGTGGTGGACCTTACCATTCATCTTCGGTTGAATCAATTGTTACAAATATCAGAGGAATTAAAGTTGGTTACCCATCTACAGGTGCTGACCTAAAAGGTTTGTTAAAAGCAGCATACTATGACCCAAATCCGGTAGTGATGCTTGAACACAAAGGGCTTTACTGGAGTAAGATAAAAGGGACCGAAGCTGCGAAAACCGTTGAACCTTCTGAAGATTATGTTGTTCCTTTTGGAAAAGGACGAGTTGTTCTTGAAGCCGAAAGAAAAAACATTGAATCCGGAAAATCTGTTTGTATTATCACCTATGGAAGAGGAGTCTATTGGAGTACCGGAGCAGTAAAGCAATTTAAAGGACAAGTGGAAATTATAGATTTACGTTCATTAGTTCCGATAGATGAAGAGTTAATTTTTGAAACAGTAAAAAAACATAATAAATGTATTGTAGTTACTGAAGAACCTGAACAAAATGGATTTGCACAAGCACTAGCAGGAAATATTTCAAAAAACTGTTTTGAATGGCTTGATGCACCTGTTGAAATAGTTGCCTCAGTAAATACTCCCGCTATTCCTCTTAACTCAGTTCTAGAAGCAGCATTACTACCTAGTGAAGGAAAAATTGAAGAAAAAATCAACTATTTACTAAACTACTAGGTTTTGAAAAAAGGCATAACATATAGTATATTTTTAATTTTATTTATTGACCTATATTCATTTAATGTAGATAGTTTAAAACAAGAGTTTGAAAAAGAGAAAATAGACTCTCTTAAGCTTAAAACTGTACATCAGCTTTATAGATATTATTTTAACATTAATATTGATTCTGCTATTTTTTACATGAACTCAAAATGCGAGCTATCAAAAAAACATTCATCAAGTAAATACATTAACTGTATTATTGATAAAGCAGACTTTTATGATAGGCATTCTAAAACTGAAGAAGCATTAAAGTATTATTATCAGGCAATAGAGCTATCTAAAAAAAATAATTTCAAAAAAGAAGAAAGTGATATATATATTAAACTAGCTTATCTTTTTACTGAGCAAAAAAAGGAAAATGAAGCGTTAGAGTATCTCAACGAAGCTGAAAACATTCTTTTAGAAATTGGCGATAAAAGACAACTTGGAAATTGTTATAATGCATTCGGAACCATATATAAAAACAAAAAAGACTATAATAAGGCATTAGAGTATCATACTAAATCATTAGAGATAAAAAAAGAAATTAAAGACTCACTAGGGATGTCTTTTTCATTCAACAATATGGGTATTGTTTATAAAGAAATGGAAGACTTTAATACTGCTCTTATCTATTATAAAGAGTCCCTAAAAATAAAAGAACAATTAAAAAATGTAAAAGGACAAGCAGGGTCGAACATAAATATCTCAGACATTTTATTCACCCAAAATAAATTTAATGAGGCCGTTAAATATGTCGAAAAAGGTATTTTACTTGCTGATTCCGCAAAAGCAAAAATGTTTCTCTCAATTGGTTATAATAAAGCTTATTTAATTTATGCTGAATTAGGAAGAATGGATAAAGCTTATGAATATAGTTTAAAATACAATGAGTTATATCAAGAATTATTCAACGAAAGCTCTAACAGAGCTATAACTGAAATGGAAACAAAGTATGCTAGCGAAAAAAAACAACAAGAAATTGAAATGCTTAATGCCCAAAATGAAATAAACCAGATGCAATTAGATAAAGCCGACAACCTCAAAAAAATATTTATAGCCGGAGGAGTACTTATACTGATTGTAATTTTTGCTTTGTTTTTTGGATTTAACAGCAAAAGAAAAGCATTGAAAATGCAGCAAGAAATTAATCAAAAGCTTGAAGAAAAAAACGAAAAAATACTTTATCAAAGCTTAATTATTGAACAAAAAAATAAAGATATTACAGATAGTATTAACTATGCAAAACGAATTCAAGAGGCCTTAATGCCTTCCACCACTGAGATTAATAAGTACCATCCTAATTCTTTTATGTTTTATTTACCAAGAGACATAGTTAGCGGAGATTTTTATTGGTATACAAGAATTGGTTCATACAGTATTTTTGCTTTGGCAGACTGTACAGGACATGGAGTACCTGGTGCACTAATGAGTATGATTGGTATTAATTTATTAAATCAAATTGTAAAAGAAGGCGATGTAACGTCCCCAGGAGTTGCACTTAAAATGTTAGATAATAAAATTAATCAGACCTTTAACATTCATAGAAACGAAGAGCTTACAAGTAGTGACGGTATGGATATAGCACTCATTGCATATAATGAAGAAACAAAAATATTACAATACTCTGGGGCTAACAGACCATTATTGGTTACTAAACAAAATGAGCTAATTGAAGTTAAACCAACTAAACACTCTATTGGAGGAGTAAGCGCAGCAGCTAAACATTTTGAAGACCATGAAATAAAACTTGAGAAAGACAGTAATATTTATCTCTTCTCTGATGGATATACCGACCAGTTTGGAGGAGAAAAAGGGAAAAAGCTAAAGTACAAGCCTTTCAAAGATTTTCTTGTATCAATTATTGACAAACCAATGAAAGAGCAAGGAGAAATCGTTGCAAGAAAATTCTTCGACTGGAAAAATAATTTGGAACAAATAGACGATATTTGTGTAATGGGAATAAGAGTTTAATTTTTTTATTCACATTTAGATAAACTTTCTAATCATTTTAATTTAATAATAGACATATTCTTTAATTGTAATTTAAAATAAACTAATGTCAAAAATAATCTTTAATTAAGGCATAGTTATTTTAAGGTATGTAATCTTGTTGCAAAATAAAATGTAATAAGATGAAACTTAAAAATCTATTTAAATCTATACTTTTTACCAGTATAATTTTACTATCAATTAAAAGCTTTAGTCAACTAAACTTCACCTATTTATCTACCTTTAAAACAAATTTATTTGATGCATCTGCAACAGAAATTACAGCTTATGATAAAAACTCCAAAAGAGTTTT
>JAUHYR010000061.1 GCA_030426475.1 Bacteroidia bacterium | reverse complement strand
GGTTACCACATTGGATGGACAGCTTAGAGTAGGCACTATACTATCTATTACCGTTACGGTAAAGGTACAAGAATCAGAAAAAGAACCACTGGTAACGACAAATGTGTTAGTGGTGGTTCCAATAGGAAATACAGAACCACTGGCTAAGCCAGTTGTTTGGGTAGTTGTTCCACCTCCATTCCATGTAATAATAACTTTTCCATTTCCACTTTGTACGCCTGCTGTATTTGTTTGATTAGTTCCTGAGTTATAAGAGCCACCGCCACCGCCTCCTCTATCAGGGACTACTCCAATATTTGCTCCACCTGCTCCACCTGAGTAGCCACCACCACCGCCACCAGCATTTCCTCCACAGCCTCCACCACCATATCCACCACTACCGCCTACTACACAATTTGCAGTATGATCTGTTCCACCTGCTCCACCGTTAATATAAGAAAAGCCTCCCCCTGCAGAAGAAACAGCCCCATTTCCGGTAAATCCGCCTCCGCCAGAACCTGACCATCCACAACCACTAGTATTTGGCAATCCTTCTCCACCACCGGAACCCGCTGTTCCTCCGGAAGCAGACTGAATAGACATACCGTTATTTGTAATTACTGCATCATAACCAGGATAATTATCATTATGTTCAGCTCCACCTCCGCCTCCGGCAACTATAAGCGGTGTATTTGTTGTTGTCGCCACAAAAGAGCCACCTCCGCCACCATAGCCATAATTACCTTGCCCCATTTGTCCTACTAAAATGTTTATTTGTTGTCCAGGAGTAACAACAACATCTCCCTTTATTCTAGCACCAAGTCCTCCATTATTATTTCCACCTCCACCTTGAGCACCATAAGCATCAATTGTTAGAGAACTTACTCCGGAAGGCACTGTAAAAGTCTGTATACTGCCCGTATAATTGAATGTTTGTGATCCAGTGGTACAGGTATCTACTCCTACTGGTGGTGTAAAGTTAACAACAGCTCCACAATTACTAGAATCTGCTCCAACTATAATATTATTGTTACAAGTTATTGTTGGACATTGCGCATTTGATTGAACAATGAGTCCAATTAAAGCTACAATACTTAATGACAATTTTAGTAGTTGTTTTTTCATTTTATTGGTTTATAGAATTTTGACGAATTTAATCTAAATAATAACACCCAGTAATAATTTATAAAAACTTTTTAATAAAAAAGCCCCATCGTTAGATAAGGCTTTAAAATTTGTTAGATTAAAGTTATGAAAATGTTACTTCTATAATCTAGTTATTCTAAATATGCTTGATGATTTTGTGTTGTAAAGTTTTAACAGATATACTCCTTTACTCTCATTACTTAAATCTATCATAATCTTGTTGTCTATAATATTTGAGTTTTTGGCTACTGTTCTTCCATCCACAGATGTAAGGATATAATTAACACTTTGGTCATAGTCTCCCATATCTATGGTAAACATGCCAGTGGTTGGATTTGGATAAATTGAAACACCATAGTTTTCAAATTCATTAAGACCTACACATCCTGCAACAGTAATTAAAGTAGAATCAGAATTGCTACAATTATTGTTATCTGTATAAGTGTATATAATGTAATGATTTCCAACTCCAGCAATTCCGGGTGCAAAGTTGTTTCCTGAAACTCCAGGTCCGCTATAACTACCTCCAGTTGGATTTCCTGAAGGAATAGGTATAGAACCACTTTGAACACAAACAGTATCATTAGTAAAGTTGTTTATTGAAACAACCGGCTTAGGACTAATTAACAAAGTAATGGTAATAATACTATCGCATCCTATTGCATTTGAAATAGTATCTGTATAATTGCCTGATGTAGTCCATATTTTTCCACTAGGAGAAGTATAAGTACTATCACATACTACGGGAGCTATGTAAGAACTTGTACTATTATTAACCGTTAAATTAATAGTGATAACACTATCACCACATGACATATTTGGAATAGTATCCATATAGGTATTTGAAACAGTAAACTTCTTACCACTAGGAGAAACAAAAGTATCACAAGCAGTGGGGTTAATAGTAGCTGTTGAGTTACTAGCGGTTGTTGTTTCAAAAATAAAATATTGTCTTTGGCTAGGAGGACCACAAGTAGCTGTATTAACTCCCCCCCAATTAGTATTTCCAATACCAGGTCTAAGAATATAACCTGAAGGACAGTTTGAACCACTACATTGTGATGGTGGATTCAACCAAACTTCACCAGAATACCTCCAGCAAAGCGACCATATATTACCATTAGTTAAAGGACTTGTATAAGATACTCCTGTATTCAGAGCATTAGCAAAAGCAGCTATTATTGTAGGATCTGTACATACTTGACCTGCTGTATCATAAGTTCCTTTAATAATCATTCTAGAGTAACAAGAACTAGGAACTAATTGTGCCCTGAAATTGTTCCAAGTTGTAATTTGAGCAGGCGTTGGTGAAATACCGTTAATAAATGTATCTGTCCACATAATGGTTTGTGACCTTCCGATAAAAGAGCTTAGAATAAATAATCCCAAGAATAAAGCAGAGTAAATTTTTTTCATAAAAAATGTTTAGTTGATTTTTTCAACCGAAAAGAAACAACAAAATATTATTTTGAGCAAATAATATAAAAGTGTTTTAGACAAAAAAAGCCCCATCGTTAGATGAGGCTTTAAATTTATTGAATTATCAAATTGATTTCTATAATCTGGTTATCCTAAATACGCTTGATGATTTTGTGTTGTAAAGTTTTAACAGATATACTCCTTTACTCTCATTACTTAAATCTATCATGATTTTGTTGTCTGTAATGTTTGAGTTTTTCGCTACTATTCTGCCATCTATTGAAGTAATAGTATAGTTAACAGTTTCATCATAGTCGCCCATATCTATGGTAAACATTCCAGTGGTTGGGTTTGGATAAATAGTAATGTTTCCAAAGTCAATGGTTTGGATACCTACATTGTTTATCATCTGACAAGCCGAAGTATCTGTACAACCGTTTTTGCTCACTACTACTGCGTATGAACCGTTTGTGGTTGCAGTATAGCTTTGGTTGGTCGCTCCAGTAATTGCCATATTGTTGCTGTCACAGTTTAACCATTGGTAAGTAGCTCCTGTTTCATTTGAGGTAAAGGTAGATAGGTTCCTTGTAACAGAAGTGTCTACTCCTCCGCCCACATAAACAGTAAATGAACAGGTATCAGAGAAAGAACCGCTTGTTACCACAAATGTATTAGTGGTTGTTCCTCCCGGAAATAATGAACCACTTGGTAATCCCGCTATTTGAGTTGTAGAGTCAGTTCCGGCATAAGAAATAATTACTTGACCGTTTCCAGTATTATACCCTTGAGTATGAATCACGTTGGTAACAGAGCTATCTGTATAACTGCTTCCACCTCCCGCTCCTGAAAAACAAGCTCCGCCTCCGCCATAATAGCCGCCTCCGCCTCCGCCTCCGCCAGCACCATCACCTGATCCAAAACCACCAATTCCTAAGATTCCTGCTGTTGTATATGTTGGACAAGAGCAACAAGCAACTCCCATAGCTCCTCCGGCAATTTGAGTGCCTCCTTTACCACCAGCATTTGGCCAAGAGGACCAATTAATTCCATCAGCCCCAACTAATCCGCCACCATTTCCTCCGGCAAGAGATTGGGATGTAGTACCTCCGGCACCTCCGCCTCCACCGGCAACTACAACTCTATCATTTAAACTTGTTCCGCCTATTCTAATATCGGAAGCTCCACCGCCTGTTCCGGACTTTCCTCCACTTGAATAAGAAAAAACTCCTCCGCCTCCAGTGACACTGTCTGTATTTTGACTACCAACTGAACTTGTTCCTTGCTTCCCTACAAAAATATTTATTGTTGATCCGGGAATTACGCTTAATGAACATTGGACTCTTCCTCCTTTACCTCCAAGTGCTGTTCCTAAGTCTCCACCGGAAGCTCCCGTCATATCAACATTAATAGATGTAACTCCGGCAGGAACAGTAAAAACTTGCATACTACCGCTATAGTTATATGTTTGGGAAGTTACATTGCATGTATCTACGCCTACTGGGGGTATAAAGTTAACAATAGCCCCACATATTCCTGAGTCACTATTTACAGCTATATTACCAGGACACGTTATGTTAGGACATTGAGCTTTTGATTGAAGAACGAATCCAAACAACATTAAAATGCTGAATAATATTTTTAGTAATTGTTTTTTCATAGTGTTGATTTATAGAATTTTGACGAATTTAATCTAAATAATAATACCCTGTATTAATTTATATAATTTTTTTTAATAAAAAGCCCCATCCTTAGATGAGGCTTTAAAGTTATTAGATTATGAAATTGATTTCTATAATCTGGTTATTCTAAATACACCTGATGATTTCGTATTGTATAGTTTTAACAAGTAAATTCCTTTACTCTCATCACTTAAATCAACCATAATCTTATTAGCTCCTATATTTGTTTTTTGTGAAATTATACGCCCATCTATAGATGTTACTATATAATTAAGTGTCTCATTATACTCGCCTAAGTTTATAGTAAACCACCCATTAGTTGGATTTGGATAAATAGACACTCCTACAAAATCAAATGTGTTTATACCCACATTTCCTATAGTTTGACAAGCAGAAGTATCTGTACAACCATTTTTGGTAACCACTACAGCATAAGAACCATTCATTGTAACATTATAAGATTGATTAGTAGCTCCACTAATTGCCATATAATTACTATCACAATTTACCCATTGATAGCTTGCTCCTGATTCATTAGAAGAAAGAACAAATCCTGTTCTGGTTACGGATGTATCAACACCTCCATTTACCGTTACAGTAAATGAACATATTGCTGAATCTCCTTGTGAATTTTTAACCATATAAGTCTCTGTTGTTGTTCCTAGAGGAAAAGTTGATCCGCTACCTAAACCAGAAATCATTGTTGTAGCTGTAGAACCCTTGTAAGTTATCACAACTTGTCCATTTCCATTTTGAATACCACTTGTAAAATTAATTAAAGAGAAAAGGACGTTATCTACGAACGAAGAACCTCCGCCTCCGCCTCCGTTGCATCCACCACTGCCGGACATTCCTCCGCCTCCGCCATAGTAGCCTCCGCCACCTCCGCCTCCGCCATTTCTATTGGCATAAGCACCTCCATCTCCTCCAACACCTAAAATACCAGCTGTTCCATAAGACCCAGTTCCTGCAGCTCCACCAGCTCCACCACTATTAAGGCCTCCGCCTCCGCCTCCACTTCCATAAGGCCCGGATGCTCCTCCACTACAACCACCTGCAAGAGACGATGCGCAAGCTCCTGAAGCCAATCCGCCTCCATAACCATTTGGAGAAGTACATTGCGTACCAGCTCCTCCATCACCACCAGCAGGTGAGTAAGAAGCTGTTCCTCCAGAACCACCACCACCTGCAGCTACCATTATTCTTGATGTTAATAATGTATCTCCAAATCTTATATCTGAAGCTCCTCCGCCTCCTCCGGCTGTAGTAGTAGTAGGACCATTACCTCCTACACCACCTCCATTATAACCGGCAGCAGGTACTCCGCCTTGACCTCCCACATAAACATAAAATGTATCGCCTTGGTTAACTGCTATTGATCCCTTAGTGTACGCGCCTTTTCCGGTAGTAAAACCTCCATTACCTCCTTCTGCTCCCCATGATTCAATGGTTAACGTATCAACTCCTGCAGGAACTATAAACATCTGCATAGATCCCGTAAACATTAGAGTATCCATAATTAAACCTCCTCCACAAGAATCTATTCCAATGGGAGCAGTATAATTAACAACAGCCCCACATATTCCTGTGTCACTATTTACAGTAACATTTGAAGGACATATTATACTCGGACATTGCGCATTTGAATTCAAAACAAACCCAAATATTGTTACAATACCTAATGATAGTTTTAGTAATTGTTTTTTCATAAAAAGATATTTAGTTGGTTTTCAACTGAAAAGAAACAACAAAATATTATTTTGAGCAAATAATATAAAAGTCTTTTAGACAAAAAAGCCCCATCGTTAGATGAGGCTTTAAATTTATTAGATTAAAATATTAAGTGATATTACTTCTATAATCTAGTTATTCTAAATACACTGGATGATTTTGTGTTGTAAAGTTTTAATAGATATACTCCTTTACTCTCATTACTTAAATCTATCATAATTTTGTTATCAGTAACATTTGATTTTTGTGTTACTACTCTTCCATCTATTGAAGTAAGGGTATAATTGATTGTTTCATCATAGTCGCCCATATCTATGGTAAACATTCCAGTGGTTGGGTTTGGATAAATACTAATGTTTCCAAAGTCAATGGTTTGAATACCTACATTGTTTATCATCTGACAAGCCGAAGTATCTGTACAACCGTTTTTACTCACTACTACTGCATAAGAGCCATTAGTAGTAGCGGTATAGCTTTGATTGGTTGCTCCAGTAATTGCCATGTTGTTGCTGTCACAGTTTAACCATTGGTAAGTAGCTCCTGTTTCATTTGAGGTAAAGGTAGATAGGTTCCTTGTAACAGAAGTATCTACTGTATTGTTGGTTATTGTGAAGCTGCAATTGCTTGTATTTCCGGATGAGTCTGATACCGTGTATTGAACCGTAGTTACTCCAACGTTAAAGGTTGTTCCGCTGGCATCATTGGTACCTGAGCCTGTAGTAGCGCCTGAAAGGGTATAGGTTACATTTACATTACAGTTATCACTAAAGGTAGGAGCAATGTTATTTACTACTGAGTTACAGGTTACCACATTGGATGGACAGCTTAGAGTAGGCACTATACTATCTATTACCGTTACGGTAAAGGTGCAGGTGTCTGAGCCAAATGAATTGGTCGCTATAAAAGTATTGGTTGTAGTGCCAATTGGAAATAGTGAGCCACTAGCTAAGCCGGATGTTTGGGTTACTGTAGCGCATGGGTCGGATGGGGTAGTATAGTTTACTATGCGGCCGCAACTGCTTGAATCGCTCCCTACAGACATATTGGATGAGCAACTTAAGGATGGGGCTACGGGTTGACATAAAAGAGTAATTACTACTTTGCCATGACCAATATTAACAGTATCAGAGGTTGGTGTAGTCGTGTTGATGTCATAACACGTACCACCACCACCACCGGTAGCTAAACTATTCCATCTACCGCCATTTCCTCCGGTGTATCCGCCACCGCCACCGCCACCGTCAGAAGCGCCACCGCCTCCACCGAAACCGCCTTCAGCTACGTATGGGGATCTTGTAGAAGAATAATTTCCTCCAAGCCAATTATTGACACGAGTTCTGCCTCCTTCTGTTCCGGTCCAGTGACGACCATCCATACCATTACTTAACCATCCTGCTCCACCACCCGAATCATAATCATTCATATTGGTAACTCCACCATAACTTCCGCCACCGTTACCGGTTGTCGCCATATAGGTATATGATGAAGGTCCATTATTATTATCCTGCTGATTGGTACCTGAAGGTTGTAAGATAGATGCATTTCTTCCAGGTTTACGAGTAGAGTTTCCGGCACCTATACCGCCACCTCCTCCGGAAGCAATATATAAAGTGTTAGTTCCTTTTTCATACACAAAGGAACCTCCGCCTCCGCCTCCGCCACCAGATGAACCAGGTGAAATTGCCTGACCTCCTCTCTGACCAACAACAACACTCAACACCTGTCCTGACGTTAAATTAAGAGTTGTGGTTAATACCTGCCCTTTACCACCATTATTCAAATAATCTTGTTTATCTCCTCCTTCAGCACCAAATGCCTGAATTGAATATTGACCTGTAGAAGGAACAGTCCATTCTTGAATTCCTTGAGTATTCACTGTTACGGAACCTGTTAATGTATTTGGACCCGTATAAGTACCATTTACTTGAGTTTGTGTTGGTCCGAAACGTCCGGTAGCCCCACAGTTAGTAAATGTATAGACTTGTGCATAGCCATTATAGGAAAAGGCGAATACAGTCAAGCCTAAAAATAATTTGAGTAGTGGTTTTTTCATAATAAATTTTTAGTTGGTTTTTTCAGACTGGAAGAAACAACAAAATATTATTTTGAGCAAATAATAAAAGACTATTTTAGACGAAAAAGCCCCATCGATAGATGAGGCTCAATAATTTTTGGTTAAATGATTTTATAACCTACTTATTCTAAATACACTTGATGATTTTGTGTTGTAAAGTTTTAACAGATATACTCCTTTACTCTCATTACTTAAATCTATCATGATTTTGTTGTCTGTAATGTTTGACTTTTGAACTATTATTCTTCCGTCTATTGAAGTAAGGGTATAGTTAACACTTTCGTCATAGTCTCTCATATCTATGGTAAACAACCCATTAGTTGGATTTGGGTAAATAGTAATATTTCCAAAGTCAACATTAGTAATTCCTACATTGTTTATGGTAAAACATGCTGAAGTATCTGTGCAACCGTTTTTACTTACTATAACTGCATATGACCCACCAAATACTCCATTGTAAGTTTGATTAGTATCACCAGATAATATTAATCCAGAAGGACAGCTTATCCATTGATAAGTTGCTCCATTTTCGTTAGAAGATAAATTATATCCAATTGCTGTGATTGAAGTATCTACCATATTATTTGTAACTGTAAATGAGCAACTATCAGAATTTCCTGAAGAATCAGCTACGAAATAAGTTACTGTTGTAATTCCAAAATTGAAAGATGTACCACTTGCATCATTATTTCCTGAACCCGTAGTTGAACCGGATAATGTGTAAGTTACATTTGTGTTACAATTATCATTAAATGTTGGCGAAATACCATTAACTATTGACTTACAAGTAACAACATTTGATGGGCAAGATATTGTCGGAGCAATTGTATCTAAAACTGTTACTGTAAACGAACATGTATCAGTAAATGATCCATTTGCCACAACAAAGGTATTAGTTGTCACACCAACAGGAAAAGTAGAGCCACTAGCTAATCCGGCTACTTGATAAGTTGAGTCTGTTCCAGGGTAAGAAATTATTACCTGACCATTACCTGTTCTCATTCCAGCAGTGGTTGAAGAATTTCCAAGGCCTGCGATATAACTTGAGCCACCTGCACCACTTTGACCAGTCCAGTTTGCAGAATATTGCCCTATACCACCTGTTAATCCACCACCAACTCCACCAGCTAGTGCAGTTGCACTACCTCCTTGACTAGAGCTAACTTCTGTACCTCCATTACCTCCAATTCCTAAAGCACCAGCTGTACCATTTGTTCCAGAAGTGTAAGTAGTAGTTCCACCCGTACCTCCCGCAGTCTGAGTTCCACCTGTAGGTAAAGTAGTACTCTGATATGGCCATGAAGCTCCGCCTCCACCTCCATAATATCCTCCGCCTCCAGCTCCACCAGTTCCTCTTCCACAACCGCTAATTCTATCACCTGCAGCTCCTCCGCCTCCAGCTCCTACGATAATTCTATCATTAAGGGTTTGACCTCCAACTCTCACGTCAGAGGCTCCGCCTCCAACACCACCAATAGCATTTGTACAAGGAGAAGTACCCGCTAGTCCACCTCCGTTATAACCATTAGTCCCACCAACATAAACAAAAAGTGTGTCTCCAGGTGTAACAGTTAAATCTCCAACTGCAGTACCGCCAAGACCACCAACAACACCAATAGCATTACTACCACCTTGTGCACCATCAGCCTGAATAGTTACTGAAGTAACACCGGCTGGAACAACATATATCTGCATTGAACCAGTATAACTAAAAGTTTGAGAAATAATATTACAAGTATCTGTACCTACTGGAGCCGAAAAGTTTACCATAACACCACATGATAATGAGTCGTTGTATACAGTAATATTTCCTGGACATGCAATGCTAGGACATTGTGCGTTGGATTGAACTGCGATTCCAAGAAAAGTTAAAATACTTAAAGATAATTTCAGTAGTTGTTTTTTCATAGCTTTTTTTAAAAAATTTTCGCGAAATAACAACTATCCTAAAGAATACACAAATGTTTTAGACTAATTAAATATTATCAAATGATTAACTATATCATTTACTCGACTAAAAGCCGTTTAGAAGGGTTGGGCCAAATCAAAATATTCTCGCTTTCTGGAGACTTTTAAATCTTGCAATACAGATGCCTTTACATTTACGGTGAATGAATAACTTTTTCTTTGTCCAAAGGGAATCCATTGAAGATGCATTTCCCAACAATGTAAATCTCTGTATATATCAATTGTAGTATAAGTTAACTCTTTTTGTACCACATCGTAACCTGTTGTAAAACCTACTTTCCACTTTTGAGTTAAACTAACATCACCACTTAAATTAACGGTTTGGCTAAGTATTCTTTCTGTAAAAGGATTTGGTTTGTTATATCCTATATTATAGTTAACTCCTACACTCCAAGGTAAGTCAAAATCTACATATCCCTGAGGGTTTTGTTTTAAATCTTTTAACTGATTTTGTTCATTTTCATTATCGGTATCTACATTTTTATCTTTTGTTTTTTGTTTAGATTGGAGACTAAAACTTAAACCTAAATTTGCTGTAGTAATGTTCCCTAGCTTAAACTCATCTTCCCAATATAGTTTATCTACTTTAACCGCATTAAAATTTGAGTCTAATTGATATCGATACGGGTCAATGGAAGACGTGAAGTTAAAAGCTAAATTATTTAGCAAAGTTGTTCTGGCTGATAAACTTAAATTGCTAAAGTTAAGTGAGTCCGCAAGCATATTATAAGTTCCCGATAAGGCAAGGTTTTCAAGAAGTTTAATTTTTTTTGTTGCGTTTACAGTATCTTTTGGAGTTTTCACTTTCATCTCCAGATTATTTATAAATCCATAAGTTATATTTCCTTGTTCGGTTTGATTTAATGTACCATAAAGTCCATTTTGCAATGCATTATATTCAATATCTTTATTTTGAATAGGATCGTAATAAGTTTGAATTCCTCCCTTGTTTTCAGGAACATAACTCAACCCCACATTTGGTGTAAAAACATGTCTTATTCCTGCAATTTTACCTTTTTTAAATAGGGCTGTTCCGTAAATTTTAGTAGAAAGGTTGACAGACGCATTATAACTACCATTTCTAGCAAAACCTCCCAATGTATCAGTATTTACTACATCCAAAGCGGTATCGTAACTACTTTTTAAAGATTCAAAATACCACACCTCATTATAATTAGCAGAAGGAGTAATCGTCAGATATTTAAAAGCTTTAAAATTGGCACTTACGGGAATGCTATGTCTTACTCCATTTTTAAAATCGCCCGCCAAGTTTTCTAATCGATTAATGCTAATTAATGAGTCATACGTATTAATTTCATTTTTAAAATTAGAAGAATAACTAAAACCTATCTTACTTAACGTATTTTGGAAAATATTACCCTTTCCTGAAATTTTTGATTTATCATATAAATAAAGACGTTGCATGTTAAAACCTGCTTCGGGTAGAGTAACACTTACACTTTTATTTAAAGTATTCTGACTATGCCTTGCGTTTATAGTAAAATTAAATGGGCTGTTAGGAATAGTTTTAGAGTATGAAATATTTGAAGTAAATGTATTGGTTAAATAGTCATTACTGGTAGTACTAAAATTATTGCTAAAATTAGTACTTGTACCTGCATTTACATTGGCTGAAAATCTACTATTAGGTCTGGCTTTAGCATCTTGCTGATGATTCCACCTCACAAAAAAGTTCTTTTGAACAGAGTAATCAGGAAACTCTTTATAACTATTTTTTATTTGAGAAAAGTCTAGATTCAAATTACCTGTTCGCTTATAACGTTTAGCATAATTGGTATTAATATTCCCCCCCCAACTTCCCTTAGAATAAATATCTCCGGTAACTTTTAAATCCATTTTGTCACTAATGGTCCAATAATAACCACCTTCCGTCAAATAAAATCCTAGAGCAGGAGATTCACCATATTGAGGGATTACGATTCCACTTGCCTTTCCTTTTTTATTGGGGAAAATACCAAAAGGCAAAGCTAAAGGTGTAGGTACATCTTCAATATATAAACAAGCCGGGCCTGTAACAATTTTATCATCCGGAATAACTTTTAGTTTAGATGCTGAAATATAAAAATGCGGTGTATCCAAGCTACAGGTAGTATATTTTCCATGTTTTATAAAAACTACATCATCAGGCAATTTCTTAACGGCTTCGCCATGAATATAACCTTCACCCTCTTGAGTTATTACGTCAGTAATTTTACCCTTCTTAGTTTTAAAGTTATACCGCATGGTAGCCGACTCAAAAGAGGTTTCGCCTTCTTTAAATACAGGTTTATCTACATAATTTCCTAGTGAGTCTGTTCTTCCATAAGCATAAACCGTATTACTATCCGCATTTAATTCAATAATAGCAGCTTTAAGCTCTATATCTTCATAGTATACCTCTGCCAATCCGTATAAATAAATTAAATTACTCTTGATATCAACAACAATTGAATCTGTGGCTTTATAGCTTACTTCCGCATCTAATGCGTCAGGAGAAATAGTGGAATCTGCTACGATTGAGTCAGTTTCCACAACAATATTAGTGTCAGGCACGTTTATTGCTTCATTGGTCTGCGAATGCAAAAACACAGGACATACTAACAATAAAAATGTTAAAAAGTGATATATCTTGTTGTTAAGCGCCAATAGATTAGCTGTAATTTTGTGTAAGAAAGCCCAAAACTAAGAATTAATGAGTTATAATATCATCAACAAACGACTACAAATCATTTTTCTTGCATTGAGTGTTGTTTTGTGCAGTTCATTCCAGCCTGTTAACGATGCTTTTAAAATTAAAACCGTTGTTATAGATGCCGGACATGGCGGGAAAGACTCAGGATGTCTGGGTAAACATTCTAATGAAAAAAATGTGGCTTTATCCATTTCTTTGAAATTAGGAAAGTATATTGAAGAAAATATTCCGGGAGTAAAAGTAGTTTACACCAGAAAAACGGATGTATTTATAGAATTATTTGAAAGAGCTAAAATAGCTAATGAAGCAAAAGCCGACTTGTTTATTTGTATTCATGCCAATGCATCTACCTCACCACATTCGCATGGAACGGAAACCTATGTAATGGGATTACAAAAAACAGAATCCAACTTAAAGGTAGCGCAGCGAGAAAACGAATCTATATTACTGGAAGAAGACCATGAGGTAAAATATGCCAATTTCAACCCTAATTCAGCAGAATCATACATTGCAATTACTTTAAGACAAAATGCTTTTTTAGAACAGAGTTTAGTTTTTGCCGCAAAAGTACAAGACCAATTTGAGAAAAGATTGGGAAGGTTTAATAGAGGAGTGAAACAAGCACCTTTTTTAGTTCTTCATCAAACATCTATGCCAAGTGTTTTAATTGAAACAGGTTTCTTAACGAATGAAGAGGAAGAAAAATTTTTAGATTCTGAGATTGGTCAAGACTACATTGCTTCTGCCATTTACAGAGCATTTAAAGAATATAAAAGAGATTTAGAAAGTAAAGAAATTGCAGATACTAAAGGTGCTGTTGAAGAGCCGGAGGAAAATAATACGGGAAATGTAAATACACCATCACCTGATACAGGATTAGTTTACAAAGTTCAAATTGCAACCTCATCTATTAAATTAGAAGCAAAGCCTGAAAATTTCAATGGATTGGACGGAGTTGAGTTTTATGAAGCCGGTGGTTTATACCGTTACACTTATGGAGCTACAAACAACTACGATAACGTTGTGAAAATGCAAACCAAAGCCCGTGACAATGGCTTTAAAGACGCTTTTGTAGTAGCATTTGTAAACGGAAAAAGAATATCGTTACAAGATGCCTTAAAAATGGCACAAAAAACAGAATAGGTTTACTCCACAATCTCTAGCTATTTTATTCGTTTTAATTAACTAACTACTAATCGGCAATTACTAATCACGAATTATTATATTTGCCCTGATTAAAGAACTCCATGAGAAAAGAAGCCATAGTAGGAATATCAATAGTAATTGCAATTGTTCTTCTATATTTTGGAATTAATTTCCTGAAAGGAAGCAACATCTTTGGCTCTTCTAATGAATATTATGCCGTATATGAAAGAGTAGATGGCCTTGTTCCGGCTAATGCCGTAGTGCTAAACGGAAAAAATGTAGGTATCGTTAAAAGCATTGAGTTTCTACCGGACAATAGCGGAAACATGTTGGTTACTTTTGAAATTCATGAAACCAAATTCACCTTTTATGATGACACTAGAGCAGCATTAACTTCAGACTTCCTGGGCACAAAATCCATTGCATTAATTCCGGGAACATCAGGAGTTCCGATAGAACCGGGAGACACACTTATTTCTAATATTGAAATGACGATTAGTGATCAGGTATCTGAACAGCTACTGCCATTAAAATCTAAAGTAGATGCGTTACTTGGTCAGGTAGATACCCTTATAGGAACATTCCAAACTATTTTTGACGAAAACGCAACCTCAAGTATCAACAATAGCTTTACTTCTATTGAAAAATCTATCAAAACATTTGAAAAAACATCTAAAAGAATAGACTCATTAGTTGCCAGAGAGTCCGGAAAAATATCTTCTATTACTGCAAACATTAATTCTATTACCTCTAACTTAAAAGATAGAAATGCTGAGGTGTCTGCACTTATAAAAAATATGAAAACAATTACGGATTCATTAGCTACCGCTGATTTTGCCAATACAGTATATCAAGCTAATCTAGCATTAGAAAGCATAGCAGAGATAATGGAAAAAATAAATGAGTCTGAAGGTAGCTTGGGATTATTGGTAAATGATAAAGATATGTACAATAACTTAGAAAAAGCTACTAAAGACTTGGATTTATTGCTTCAGGATATGCGATACAACCCAGCCAGATACGTACACTTCTCGGTATTTGGACGGAAGGATAAGCACAAGCCTCCGATAGAAGAGTAGATTAGATTTAATGCATAATCTTAAATACCATTTCCTTCATTAACTCTCCACTACCGGTTGAGCTATTCCCAACCCCTTTAGATTTAAGGTCATATTCCTTAAGAATATCTATAACTTTCACTATTCGCTTAATAGGGTAATACTTGGCAGCAAACTGATATTCTTTCATAAAAAAAGGATGTACTCCCATTATTCTGGCTAGTTCCTTTTGGTCTTTATTTTTATTGGTATGTAGGTGTAGTAGTTTTGTAAAATACCCAAACACCGCTCCCACTACTAATTGAATAGGATTATCCTTTTCATTACCGGCCATATTAAAAACAATCCGGTTAGCTTTATCAACATCCATTTGTCCGATAGCCGTATTCAACTCAAATACATTATAGTCTTTACTTATACCTATATTTTCCTCAATATCTTTAGTAGATATTTCTTTTCCCTTATCAATTGAAATAAACAGCTTATCAATTTCATTGGATATTTTTTGCAAATCTGTACCCAGATATTCAGCTAAAAGATAAGTTGCTTTTGGGTCTACCTTCCCTCCTTTTAACTTTACATAACCATCTATCCATTGTGGTACTTGATTGTCGTATAGTTTTTTGCTTTCTACAAAAACAGTTTTTGATTTCAGTTTTTTAGTAACCGCTTTTCTACCGTCAGGTCCTTTATGCTTGTAACAAAGAACTAAGACTGTGCTGGGCAGTGGATTATCTATATATGCTTCAAACTCCTCTAGTTTTTTTAAGTATTGTGCCTCTTTAACAATCACTACATTTCTTTCGCTCATCATAGGAAAACGCTTAGCCGTAGCGACAACCGTTTGTTCATCTACATCTTTTCCGTAAAGTATCGTCTGATTAAAATCTCTTTCCGATTCATCCAAAGCATTTTTTTCTATATAGTCAGAAATCTGGTCAATAAAGTACGACTCCTCTCCATATAAAAAATAGATGGGTTCATACTTACCCGACTTTAAGTCTTTTATGACACTTTTATAGTCTGCCATTAAAATCTCAAGTGTTTAACAGAAGTACCATTATTCTTAATTTCTTCTAAAGATTCAATGCCTATTCTAATGTGCTCGTCTACAAACTGAGAAGTTACGCTTTTATCACTTTCACTTGTTTTCACCCCTTCCGCAATCATAGGTTGATCAGAAACTAACAAGAGAGAACCTGTAGGTATTTCATTAATAAAACCGGTTAAAAAGATAGTAGCTGTTTCCATGTCTATAGCCATTGCACGTGTTCCTCTAAGGTATTCTTTAAAATCTTCATCATGCTCCCAAACTCTTCTATTAGTAGTATAAACCGTTCCCGTCCAATAGTCTTTATTATGATTTCTAATGGTTGTGGAAACTGCTCTTTGCAAGCTAAAAGCAGGTAATGCAGGCACTTCCGGTGGCAGATAGTCATCAGATGTTCCCTCTCCTCTTATGGCCGCTATAGGTAATATTAAATCACCTAATTGGTTCTTCTTTTTTAAACCTCCGCATTTTCCTAAAAATAAACAAGCTTCAGGAGAAATAGCACTAAGTAAATCCATTACGGTAGCAGCATTTGCACTACCCATTCCAAAGTTTATCATCGTTAAATCTCCACTAATGGCACAAGGCATAGGCTTATCTTCACCTATAATGGTAGTATCGGTTATATCGGCAAACTTTTCAAGGTACCCCATAAAATTGGTGAGCAATATATATTTTCCAAAATCTTCCAGGTTAGCACCGGTATATCTCGGAAGCCAGTTTTTTACTATTGTTTCTTTTGTTATCATTGTGTTAATGTTTGCCGCTTTAAATTTTCCAAAATACGACTTCAAAGTTAAAACCTTAAACGACAGTACTCAAATATTTGACGTATTTCGGAAAAAATATATTGTTTTAACTCCAGAAGAGTGGGTTCGACAACACCTTGCCACCTATCTGGTAGAAGAAAAAAAATACGCTAAAGGCTTAGTAGAAATTGAAAAAAGCCTTTCGTTGAACAACATGCAAAAAAGAGCAGACATATTGATTATCGACAGAAAGGGTAAAACTTATTTACTTGCCGAATGTAAAGCCCCCTCAGTGAAAATCACACAGGATACATTTGAGCAAATTGCCAGATATAATCTAGTATTTAAGGTTCCTTTTTTAGTGGTAAGTAACGGTTTAGAGCACT
>JAUHYR010000134.1 GCA_030426475.1 Bacteroidia bacterium | reverse complement strand
TCCGGCATCACGTCCCATTACTTCAATAAAAAACAAACGATTATGCGCTGCTGCTGTATCTCTTATTTTATCTACTGCTTCAATAACTGTATTTACGGCTGTGTCATAACCAATAGTATAGTCTGTCCCAAACAAATCATTATCAATGGTTCCCGGTGCTCCAATAACAGGAATATTAAACTCTTTACTTAAAATGGAAGCTCCGGTAAATGTTCCGTCTCCACCAATTAAGAACAAAGCATCAATTTCATTTTTCTGTAAGTTTTCGTAAGCTTTTTTTCTTCCCCCAGGAGTTTTAAACTCTTCGCTTCTTGCCGTTTTTAAAATGGTTCCGCCTCTTTGTATAATGTTTGCCACCGATTTGGGAGAAAGTTTTTTTATTTCTCCTTCTATCATTCCCTGATAACCTCTGTAAATACCGTAAACTTCTACATTATAATACATACCTGCACGAACTACAGCTCGCACACAAGCATTCATGCCCGGTGAATCGCCTCCGGATGTCATTACTCCTATTCGTTTAATATCAGTTTTGATATTTAGATTTTTTGCTTCCATCATAAATGGTAAATTTTTGATACTTACATTCTAACTTTCCGTTGTAAAGCGGAATTTTTTTGTCGGGTTTTAAGCCCACATACTTCAACGCTTCATCATTAGAACTTAAAATCCAGCAATCTTTTCCTTTATAGTTTTGTTTAAACCCATCTCCTACTTGCTTGTATAAAATGTTTAAGTCTGTTTCTTTTAAACGTTCACCGTAGGGTAAGTTACTTATTAAAATTCCCTTCCCTTCCTTAGGTTTAAAATCTTTAAAGCTGCAATCGTGCACTTCAATAATATTTTCCAAGCCTAAGTTCTTGACATGAGTTTTGGTGATTTGAACAGCTCTTGGTGTAATGTCGCCACCAATAATTTTATACTTAAACTCTTTTTGTTTTGCTTCTAAGGATTTAACAACTTCCTGAAACAATTCTTCATCAAAACCTCTCCAACCCATAAAGCCAAAATATTCACGCTTGAGATTTGGGGCAATATTACAAGCTATCATGGCAGCTTCAGTTAAAATGGTTCCAGAACCGCAAAACGGGTCATAAAAATTGCTATCTTTTTTCCAGCCACTTAACAATACCATTGCCGCTGCCAAATCTTCTTTTAAGGGTGCATCAAAGTTTAATGTTTTGTATCCTCTTTTAAATAATGGTTCTCCTGAACTGTCTAAGTTAACCGTTACTTTATCTTCACTGATGTGAATATGAATAAGGATGGTTGGGTTTTCAATATTCACGGATGGGCGTTTCTGAAAACGCTCCATAAACCAATCTGCAATGGCATCCTTTACTTTAAGTCCTGCATATCGGCTATGATTAAAAAAACTGGAGTGTACAACTGTATCAATTTTAAAAGTATCAGTTATATCAAAGTAATCTTCCCAATTAATTTTCTTTGCTTCACAATACAACTCATCGTCACTTTTTGCAATAAACTCTTCTATCGGTAATAAAATTCTGCTTGCTGTTCTTAGTGCCAAATTAGCTTTATACATGAATGCTTCATCTCCGTAAAAACTTACTCCTCTTCTTATTTTTTCTAAATCCTCAGCACCTAAAGCCTTAAGTTCATCCGCCAAGACATCCTCAACACCCTGATAGGTTTTTGCAATCATTTTAAACTTCTCACTCATGGATGCTATTCAAATTTGTTTGTTTACAACTTTTACAAAGGTATAATAAACACTAAGTTCATTTACATGATATTTACTCTCAATATTTATTTATGGAATTAGCATTTATAGATTGGGCAATAATTATTGGCTTTCTGGTCATTTCTTTAGTTATTGGACTCTATTATAAAAAAGCGGCCGGCAATAGTTTAACCGATTTTTTCTTGGGTGGTAGAAATCTGCCTTGGTATATTGCAGGAATTTCAATGGTGGCAACCACATTTGCCGCAGACACTCCTTTGGCTGTTTCAGAGTTAGTTTCTTCCAAAGGAATTGCAGCCAACTGGCTTTGGTGGAGTTTTTTGGCTGGTGGTATGCTTACCGCCTTTTTCTTTTCACAATTATGGAGACGAGCAGATATTTTAACCGAAGTAGAGTTTATTAATATAAGGTATGGAGGAAAAAAAGCAAAGTTTTTACGAAGTTTTAAAGCAGTATATCTTGGCTTATTTATGAATTGTATGATTATTGGCTGGGTAAACCTTGCTTTTAATTCTATCCTTATCACATTTTTTGGAATTTCAGAAGACACTGTTTTATACTACACGCTTGGCGCTATGACCATTGCTTTAATTTACACCAGCTTGTCAGGCTTAAAAGGAGTTGCTATTACTGATGCTTTGCAGTTTGTTATTGCCATGATTGGCTGCATTATTTTAGCAGTAATTGTAGTTAATTCAGAACAAATTGGTGGAATTAGTGGCTTAAAAGAAAAACTACCTGAACAGTATTTTAACTTTTTTCCTTCACTAGAAAGCGACACAGAAAATTCTTTTGGCAACACATTGACATTATCTATTGGAGCATTCTTTTCTTTTATTGCAGTACAATGGTGGGCAAGCTGGTATCCCGGAGCTGAGCCGGGTGGTGGTGGCTATGTGGCCCAAAGAATGATGAGCTGTAAAGATGAAAAAAATTCACTTTGGGCAACTATCTTTTTTCAAATCGCCCATTATTGTGTTCGGCCTTGGCCCTGGATTGTTGTCGGTCTTTGTGCTATAGCGCTATATGCACTTCCCTACCAAGACATCTCTCCTGAACTATCTAACCAGATAATTCAGATGAAAGCTGATGGTAAATCTTACCAAGAAGTATTAAACACTGAATCTATTAAAGCTATTACCAACCCTAACACTTTGAAAAGTATTGAATATACTTTTAACGAAAGGTTAGGTTTTATTTACGCTATGAAAGACTTTTTACCTAGCGGTTTAAAAGGATTGTTATTAGTTGCGTTTTTAGCTGCTTATTTAAGTACTATATCTACTCAGCTTAATTGGGGAGCAAGCTATTTAGTCAATGATTTTTATTTACCTCTTTCTAAAGCAGAATCTAAAAACCATGTGAGTATAGGTAGGGTATTTACAATAGCAATTATGTTTATTTCACTTATATCGACAAGCTTCATAACATCAATATCTGGTGTATGGGAATTTATAATGGAATGTGGAGCAGGATTAGGGCTGGTATTGATATTAAGATGGTATTGGTGGAGAATAAATGCCTGGAGTGAAATTGTTGCCACATTGGCTCCGTTTGTTGGCTACACTATTGGGCACTTTTTA
>JAUHYR010000060.1 GCA_030426475.1 Bacteroidia bacterium | reverse complement strand
ACGTTTGGTGGTAATCCTTTGGCTTGTAAAGTAGCAATAGCTGCTTTGGATGTGGTGAGAGATGAAAGACTAGCTGATAATGCTTTTAAATTGGGAGAAATCTTTAGAAAAGAAATGAACAGAATTATTGCCGATAACCCAATTGTAAAAAAGGTAAGAGGTAAAGGTTTACTAAATGCAATAATTATAAATGATACACCTGACAGCTCAACAGCTTGGGATATTTGTGTTGCTATGAAAGATAATGGCTTAATAGCTAAACCTACTCATGGTAACATTATTCGTTTTGCACCTCCATTAGTAATGAATGAAGAACAATTAATGGAATGTGTGTCAATTATTGAAAAGACGATAAAGACTTTTAATTAGGATCTGAAAAAGCAGGGTTTTGTATAAAGCTGCTGTCAGTTAGAGTGAGCAGGAAAGCTTTAAGATTTGCTTTTTCCATAGGGCCAAGCTGTACACCGCCAAATGCTACGTTTTTCATAAGAGGGTCTATAGTAGGAGAGTTTTTTAAACCTGAACTATAGAAATCTATTACTTCATCAATAGTAGCAAATCTGCCATCGTGCATATATGGTGCGGTAAACACTAAGTTTCTTAAAGTGGTTGTTTTAAACTTACCGATATCGGCAGGGTTTTTAGTATAGTTATACAAACCTGAATCTTGAAAGGTGTTATCTAATCCATTATTGTGGAATTGGTTGTCATGGAACAACACGTTTCCGAAACCTGTCATTGGGTCTATACCGCCATGACAGTGAAAGCAATCAGCTCCCATGATGTTATTGTTAAAGTCTCTGTCTGTATTAAATAGATTTAATCCGGCAGATTCTTGTGGTGTAAATACATCTTCTCCTCTAAGCACTCTATCGAATTTGGAGTTATGACTGATTAATGTTCTTTCAAACTGAGCAATTGCTTTAATGACTAAAACGGAATCAATTGTTTTTGTACCGAATGCTTTGCAGAATAAGTCAGGATATTCAGGGTCGGCTTGTAGTGTAGCTACTGCATTTGGCCAAGTATTGTGCATTTCAATTGGGTTAGTAACAGGTGCATAGGCTTGTTCTTCTAATGTTTTTGCTCTTCCATCCCAAAATAAGTCTTTTGCCCAAGCTAAATTTATAATGGCCATAGCATTTCTGCTTCCCGGTATTCCATCAATTCCTAAGCTAAATTTTTGTCCATTGTCTGTAAAACCAAAAGTTTGTGCATGACAACTGGCACATGATTGTGTATTGTTAGCCGATAGTTTTGTTTCGTAAAAAAGTTTCCTCCCAAGAGCTATTCCTTCAACAGTTAAAGGGTTGTTGGGTGTTGGCGGTGGCTGAGGAAAACGAAAAGGAACTTCAAGATTGTAAGGAGTGGGAGTGCCACAACCTTCGGTTGGGTTGTTAGGATCAATATCATCGCAACCTGTAGGAACGAAGTCTGCATCTTTTTTACAAGCATTTGTAGCTAAAGCTATTGTTATTAGACAAAGCCCGGCAGCAATAATATATGTCTTTTTAGTTAGCATTTTTATCAATCCAATTTATCTTAACGGCTTCTCTTTGTACTTCAATTTTGTCAACTGAGTTGTTTCCAACTTCCGTAACCATAAAAACCATATATACGGGTTCAAACGCTTCTTCTACTTCAATTATTTCATTACTGTTTGGTTTTATCATTGTTTTTACGGTTCTAAAGCAATTTACCTGATGGCTATACTCGTCTTTAATGGTTTTATCAAATCGATTATTATCTTCTGAGCTATAAAACCAGTAACTGGGTGCATCGTCATTAATGAGTAAGGTTTTGTCAGGGTTATGCTTTTCTTCAACCATTCCTTTTTCATTAAAGACCTGTAATTTACCGATGTGTTCGTTTTTTACGGCCATCTTATAGGTCTTTGCTTTAAATGAAGTATGTATAAATATCCCCATTTTCTTTGACATTTCTATTTCAATGACAAATGGCTTTTTCTTTAGAGTAACTTCATGGTCAACGACTTCTATTTTTTTGTCTTCCTGGTGAAAAAATACTTTATAAGCCGGATTTTCTTCTGAGTTGGAAAGGGTAAATAATGATAGGAGGCTAGCTAATATAAGAATGTTCATTTTTTACTTACTTTTTGTTTGTCGACTAACAAATTTACTAAAAATTTTCGAGTAATTGTTTAAGACTTATAAGCAGTTTAGCCTTCTCTTCATCGCTTTTTTCTAATGCGGCATCTATTTCGGCTAATGAGAATTGTATGGTTTGCTCGTTTATGGGATTGTCTATGTTTTCAATAACGGTTAATACTTCCAGGCATTCATGGTAATTTCCGTAGCAGGCATGTTTTACCAGAAATTCAATATGTTCGGTAGGTTCGAGCTTTGATTGCCAGAAAATGGAAATAAGAAAAGCTCTTAAATCTCTGAAGTCAGGGTTGTCAATAGCATCAATAACTCCCGGAATGGCCTTTGAGTCGGTTAAATCAAATAAAAAGTTTACAATTTTATCTTCTAATTCTGCTGAGGGTTTGCTGTTAAGTACTCTAACAATAGGTTCTATAACTACAAAATCACCTTTTATTCTAAAGATTTCTAATGCTTTTATTTGGTCAGCTTCTTTAGTAGAGTGAAGGAGTTTTAATCCTTCTTCAATTGGGTCTTTCTTTTTTCTTTCTGTCATTGGTTATAATTTCTGTTTCCGAAAATGGAGCTTCCTACTCTTATTATGGTACTTCCTTCTTCAATAGCTATTTTATAATCGCCACTCATACCCATAGATATTTCTTTAAACTCTTTGGATGAAGAGAAGAATTGTGTTTTAACTTTATCAAAGAAAGTTTTGAGCGATTTGAATTGATTTCTAATAATAGCTTCATCATCGGTAAACGATGCCATTCCCATTACGCCACATATTTCAATGTTATTAAATCTTTTTACTTCTTCTCTTTTTAATAGGTCTTCACATTCTTGCTCACTCATTCCAAATTTGGTAGTTTCATTGGAAATATCTATTTGTAAAAGGATTTTAATGGTTCTATTATTTTGTGCAGCACGTTTGTTTATTTCTTTTAACAGTTTTAGGCTGTCTATGCTATGAATCATGTAAACAAAAGGAGCGATGTATTTTACTTTGTTTGTTTGTAAATGACCGATTAAATGCCATTCTATGTCTTTTGGAAGTTGCTCGTACTTATCGGTAAGTTCTTGTACTTTATTTTCTCCGAATATTTTATAGCCGCCATCATAGGTTTCTTGTAATATTTCGACAGGATGGGTTTTAGTGACTGCTACTAATTTTACGGATGGGTATGCAGAGACAATTTGGTTGATATTTTGTTGAATAGAACTCATTGGTTTTGTCTTTGTTATGCTTTGCATAACTCTTTTTAGGCTTTGCCTAAAGCAACCATTTTTATAGCCGTAATAGCCGCTTCATCTCCTTTGTTGCCGAGTTTTCCGCCACTTCTGTCAAGAGCTTGTTGTTTGGTATCGTCCGTTAACACACCAAAAACTACGGGTTTGTTGTATTTAAGACTAACATCTTTTACGCCTAAAGCGGCTGCCTGACAAACAAAATCAAAATGGCTGGTTTCTCCTCTTATAACACTACCCAAGCAGATAACGGCATCAAGGTATAGTTTTTCTAAAATGATTTGAGCGCCTAATGGTAACTCAAAGCTGCCCGGAACATGTTTTACTACAATGTCTTCTCCTTCAACACCATGTTTCAGAAGTGTGTTGTAAGCTCCTTTTAAAAGATTTTCAGTGATATCGGCATTCCACTCTGCAACAACAATGCCTATTTTCATTCCTTTTGCGGAAGGAATTTTACTTGCATCGTATTGGGAGAGATTAGTGGTAGCCATTGGCAACTAGGGTTTTATTCTCCAAAGCCTTCTGCTCTTGCAATGTATTTGTCAATTTCTCTGGCTTCCTGAGAATCTTTGTATTTTTCTTTTATGGTTTTATAAAGAGCTAATGCTTCTTTGTATTCACCTTTAGCTTCTAATGCCTGACCTGCTTTCATTAAATAAATTGGAGAGGTAAAGCTATTGTTTCTGTGGTTGGCGGCTTGTTTGTATTGTGAAATAGCTTCTTCCACATTTCCTAATTCCATGTAGGCATCGCCTGTTGCACCAATGGCAATAGCGCTTAGCATTTCGTCATCGCTACTGTATTCTGATAATACATCAATGGCATCTTGAAATTGTCCGTTTCTTAAGTAAGAAATTCCTAAGTAATATTCTGCCAATGAAGCGGCTTTTGTTCCGCTATAATCATCAATAATGTCAATAAAACCAGGGTTTACGTTGTCTCCGTAAATGGCTTTTTTTAATGAATCTTGTCTGAAGTAATTTTCTGCTTGAAACATTACCGATTTGGCTTCTGTTTCTAATGGTTCGATATAGAAATTTTTGTATCCGAAGTATCCTCCAACTATTGCTATTACAGCAATTGCCACATAGGATAACATTTTTTTATTGTTCTCAATATACTCTTCGGTTTTGGTGTAAACCTGCTCTACGTCAACAATTTCTTCGTTTTTTTCTTCGTCTTTTGCCATTACTGTTTTGTTAAATAGTGTGCAAAAATAGTATTTTTTTGATATTGTGACGGGATTTTGGTGATTAGTTAACGGGTTGATTTGTGATTGGTTACAAGTATGGTTGTCGGAGGCTTCAAAACTTGTATTTACAGTTCCTTAGATGTCATTTGAACTTTCCAGAACGATGCTTACATTATCTAGAATGGTATTGACAGTCTCTAGAACGATACTTGCAGTCTCTAGACGGATGCTTACACTGTCAAGGTTGCAGTTTACACTGCCAAGATTTCAGATTGCAGTGTATAAATTGATGCTTACACTCGCTAGGACGACACTTACAGTCTCTAGACGAATGCTTGCACTGTCAAGATTGCAGCTTACACTGCCAAGATTTCAGGTTGCAGCGTATAAATTGATGCTTACAGTCGCTAAATCGACATTTAAAGCTAATAAATGAACGTTTGCAGTTGTTAAGTGGATAATGTTAATTAAGGTATTCGGTAGTTAACAAGATTAAATAGGGTGTGATTCAATAGAAAAGTGTTTTGATGATTGGTTTTTTTTCAACATCTCATGTGGCTTCGTATTGAAATATGTATTTTCGTTGTCCTTTATGAATTTGCACATCCAAAAGCTGGCTTTATTGAACTTCAAAAACTTTGAAGATGCTTTGCTGGAGTTTTCTCCGGGTGTAAATTGTATTGTGGGAAACAATGGTGCGGGAAAGACAAATATTCTGGATGCAATACATTATTTATCGGTTTGTAAAAGCTTTTTAAATCCTGTGGACAGCCAAAATATTAATCATGAGGCGGACATGTTTGTGGTGCAAGGAATTTTTAACAGAGATGAGCAAGCTTTTGATATTTATTGCGGTATAAAAAAGGGAAGTAAAAAACAGTTTAAAAGGGATAAAAAGGCTTACGATAAGTTGATGGACCATATTGGTTTTATTCCTGTTGTAGTTATTTCTCCGCTTGACGGGCAAATTATTACCGAAGGAAGTGATGTGCGCAGAAAGTTTATAGATAGCGTGATTTGTCAGGTGGATAAGGAATATCTTTCGCAGTTATTGCAATACAATAAGGTGTTGCAGCAGCGTAATGCTTTGCTAAAGCAGTTTCATCAGCCTAGTTTTTCTACCACAACGCTTGGCTTGTATGATGAACAATTGGATACTTACGGTATGCCTGTTTTTGAGAAGCGATTGGCCTTTTTTAAAGAGTTTAATCCGATTTTAGAAAAGTATTTTAACCAAATAGCGCATACTAATGAGTCGGTGGAGATAGAGTACGTGACACAGATGAAAGATGGTTCGTTATTAGATTTGTTGACGAAAAACAGACGTAAAGATTTATCTAATTTTTACACTAACTATGGTGTGCATAAAGATGATTTATCGTTGAATTTGAACGGTCATCCGATAAAGAAGTTTGGTTCGCAGGGGCAACAAAAAACCTTATTGATTGCGCTTAAACTCGCCAAGTTAGAATATTTAAAGGAGAAGTTAAATGTTCATCCTATCCTTTTGTTGGATGATGCGTATGACAAATTAGATGATAGCAGAATGCAGTATTTGTTAAAATTATTGACGGATGAGAAGTTGAGTCAGGTATTTATTACTGATACAAGCAAAGAACGAATTCCATCTATCTTTAAAAAATTGAAAGTAGATGTAAAAGTGTTTGAAATAAACGGAGGAAAAGTAGCATGAGTAGAAAAGCAAATGAGCAACCCTTGAGTGAAGTAGTAAAAGATTTGCTAAAAGCTTATGGTATGGAGGAGCAAATGAATGAGATGGAGATTATGAAAGGCTGGGATTTTGTGATGGGAAAGTTTGTGGCAAAGCATACTACCGATATGTGGTTTAAGAATAAAGTGTTGTACATTAAACTGGACTCATCAGTGATAAAGAATGAATTGCAGTTGGCTAAAACGCAGGTGATAGAAAAGATGAATGATTATGTGGGCAAGAATATAATTACTGATTTAAAAATTTATTAGGATTGGTAAGGATTAAGAAGAAAATAAAGGAGTACATACTTGCCAGTAAAATATCTAGGGTAAAGCGAGATGTTGTTTTTACAAAATTAGCAGATTGTAAAACGGGATTGGTGTTGATGCATGTGGATAATGCTAAGCATGTGGGCGATATAAGTAGCTTTATCGGAAAACTTTCTGATAAAGGCGTGAAGGTGACTTTACTAATTTATGCAGGCAATAAAAAACTGGAAGAAGTAGATACAAAGTTGAAGGGAATTTATTTTAACGACAAGGATTTGAACTGGATGAAGTTTCCGGTAAAAACAGAGTTGAGAAGATTGTTTGCAGAGGATTTTGATTTGATGATTGATGCTACCATGAAAACATATTTCCCATTACGGGTGATTAGCTCACTTTCACGAGCGAAGTTTAAAGTAGCAAAAAATGAAGGCTACCGAGCAGAAATTGCAGATTTATTAATTTCTTTGCAGTCCGAAAATGATTTTCAAGAATTTTTAAAACAAACGATACATTATTTAAATAGCATAAACAGTAAACCCAATGAATGAATTAAAAGGAACAGGCGTAGCGTTAGTAACGCCATTTAATACAGACGGAAGCGTAGATTTTGTTTCATTAGAAAAGTTAGTAAACCATTGTATTAATGGTGGTTTGGAGTATTTGGTAGCGCTTGGCACAACAGGTGAATCGGCTACTTTAAATAAGTCGGAAAAGAAGCAAGTGGTGGACTGTATTATTAAAACTGCCAACGGCAGAGTTCCTGTGGTAATTGGTATTGGCGGAAACAATACGGCTGATGTTATTGAAACCATTAAAAATACAGATTTTACGGGAATTACGGCCATACTTTCGGTGAGTCCATATTACAACAAACCTACACAAGAAGGTATTTACCAGCATTACAAAGCCATTGCTGAAGTAGCTCCAAAGCCAATTATTCTTTATAATGTTCCGGGTAGAACCAGTTCAAACATTTTGCCTGCTACTACTTTGCGTTTGGCAAATGATTTTAAAAACATTGTAGCAGTAAAAGAAGCTTCAGGTAATATGGAGCAAATTATGGACATTGTCCAACACAAGCCTGAAGGCTTTTTAGTAATTTCAGGTGATGATGCATTGACTTTACCAATAGTTGCCGCAGGTGGTGACGGTGTTATTTCTGTGGTTGCGAACGCTTTCCCGAAACAGTTTTCTGATATGGTAAGACACACTTTAAAAGGTGATGTTGCCGCTGCAAGACCGTTGCATTATTCGTTAACTGAAATTATAAAACTATTATTTGTAGAAGGAAACCCGGGTGGTGTAAAGGCTGCTTTAAAGCAATTAGGCGTGATGGATGATAACGTAAGACTTCCTTTAGTAAAAGTTAGCCAGAATACTTATAGCCAGCTAGAGGAGAGGGTGAAGAAGATTAGTTAATAATTCTATAAATCACTATATATTCACCGGTACGGCTTTGTACTCTGTTTAGTTCATCGCAGCTATCCCATTCACCGTTTTTAAACTCTACTTCAAGCTTTAAGGTGTTAAGGCTTTCGTCTTCATGGTACATTACTTTTTCTAAGTCCTGAAATGTTACTTCGCTTTCACAAAATTTAATAAAGTAGTCTTGTATGGAACGGCTAACGTAGTATTCCATAATATCAGTTGCATCTCCATTTTTCTTTACAAAAGGCTTAGGCACAATGGGAGCGGAAATAATTACTCTATTGCCTGTTGTTTTTACATCGGCTGTTTTGTTAATGGGTGTGTTGTTTTCTGTTGTTTCTTTGGATGAGTTACAGCTGAATAAAAAAACCGTAAACAAAAGCAAAGTAAAATGTAGTGTGTGTTTCATTTATATAAATTTATCGGGATATGAACTAAAGAAACCGTCAATGTTGATGTGTTTGAATTTGTTGAGCAGTTCTAGGTCGTTTATGGTATATACAAATACTTTTAATCCCATTGCTTTGGCTGTATCTACCAATTCTTTGCTGTAAAACTCATCAGAAATATGAATGCTGTAGGCATTGTTTTCTTTTGCTGATTTTCCTAAATCGGCAGGAATACCGTAATACAAAAAGCCAATTTCCACTTTTGGGTTTTTACTTTTTATGGCTATTAATTCTCGGTGATTGAAAGAAGAAACTAAGAAATGTGAATAATCATAAGCTAACTCATTCACTGCCCATTCAATTAACTCCAACACTTTTAATGCAGTGTTTGGTCCTTTCAATTCTATATTCAGCTTTATTCTTTTATCAATAAATGCAATGGTTTCTTTTAATGTCGGGATTTTTTCTCCTTTGCCTGCATCCAGCTTCTGTAATTCTTCCAGTGAAATGTCAGAAACATTTCCTTTTCCGTTAGTGGTTCCTTCTAATGTAAAATCATGGATGACGACTACTTCACCCGTTCCGCAGCAATGCACATCAAACTCAATCATTTCCAGTTTCATGTCAATCGCCTTTTGAAAGGAACGCAATGTGTTTTCAGGCTCATGGCCGCAAACGCCTCTATGTCCTATTACTATCATTAATCAGCTCTTTTGTAAAACAAAAATCCATTTTTTTTGTACATAAAATCTAATTGCGGGTAATTATTTTCAATTTCGGAAAGGTGTTGAATTTTTGCAACTACATATACGGGTTTGTCTACATCCCCATTGTAAAGCCAGTTTTGGTCATAATGTGGACTTGTGTAATTAGGTCTTTTTTTAGCGTAAAAAAGATGCGCATAGCTTTTAAAACCGTAAGTAGTAATGTAACAATCTTCATTTGCTTTTGACTGGTAAAATTCTATTGCCGCACCTTGTGAATAAGGTTCTATTTTAGGAACAATAAGCATGGAAGTGCTTGCCAAAAAAATAGCGGAAAGCATAAATAAAGAAAGTGTAAAGCGTTGGGCATTTTTTCTGAAATAAATTAAAATAGTACTTCCAAGAATCACAAATAATAAACTTGGTAGTGCATACCAATAGCTCCAGCTTACTTTTGCTCTAAGGTTTTCTTGAGCGAATACATCTTTTATAATTCCGCTTTCTATAATGGCTTGTTTATTGGCATCTATAAAAGGAAAAGAAGCCGTTAAAATTCCCAGTACAATTAAGATGCTTAATAGAGAAATGCTTATCCATTTTTTGATATTGGTATCTGTTTTTATAAAATGATAAATGGAATAACTTGCTAAAAACGTTAACGGAAAGTAGCACATGGAAGAATAGTGAACTATTTTAGTATTGACAATGGAAAATAAAATCAAGACTACCCAAAATAAAATAAGCATCCATATTTTAAGGCTGATTTGAGATATCCAAAAATTAGATTTTACAAAGTGTGCATGAATGGCAAAGATGGAGGCGGGAAAACAGCCTAATAACAGTACAATAAAATGATAGTAAAACGGGCCGCCATGTCCGGCATCTTCTGTCTGGAAAAGGCGAATTTGATAATCAATAAACTCTTGAACAATTTCTATTCTTCCGTTTAAAATTTCAATGAGAAACCAGCTTCCTCCAACTAATGAAAAGGAAAGAGTAAAGACTAAAAGATGAAGAGGTTTAATGAAGTTTTTAAACTTAGTGACTAAAGTATAAACTCCGTAAACTAGCATGGCAATTAATAATGCTACCGGGCCTTTGGTAAGTATTCCTAAGCCAATAAATGCTCCTGATAGTAGCACAAAGTTGATTTGTTTGTCTTCTTCTGAATACCTAAACATATAGTAAATGCCCAGAAAAATAAAGAGATTAAACCAAGGGTCGATAATACCTGATTTAAAGTAAAAGTGGGGAAGGAGTGAGCCTAAGTAAACCAAACTCCAAACTAGACCAAACTTTTCAGAAAAGTGTTTTGCTCCAATTCTGAAAAGAACTAATAGTGTGATTATTCCGCAGAGAGCATTCGGAAAACGTGCCGCAAATTCATTAATTCCAAATAGTTTCATGGAGACAACCTGCATCCAAAAGAACAGCGGTGGTTTTTCCCAGAACGGCTGATAATTGATTTGTACAACAGAATAATTTCCTGTTGCAATCATTTCTCTTGCAGCTTCAGCAAAGTTGATTTCGTCCCAATCAAATAAATGAACGGCTCCTAATCCCGGAATAAAAAAGATAGCTCCTAGAACAATGATTAATAGTTGTATTTGAAGACGGGTTAACCTCATTTTTTTAGCTTGATGAGTGCTCCGTTGAGCCATTTTTTTGCGTACAGATTTTTATACAAAATTAAATAAGCAAGTAATGAAAAACTAACGGCTATTAGCGAGCCTGCAACCACATCTTCTAAATAGTGTTGTGATAAATAAACTCTTGAATATCCAACTAATGCAGCTATGATAAAGCAAGTCAGTTTTACCCATTTATTTTTAGAGTAAAGACAAATAGAAAATAACAATGCAAACGCACCTGTGGTATGCCCTGAAGGAAAACTGTGAAAAGAATTCATTTCTACTCCTTCTACCAAACGGTAAATCCCTCCTTCTCTCCACTCTGGAACATCCATATACGCTGCAGGACGCATGGAGTCATGATAGATATATTTTTTGAGAAGTTGTGTGATTATTCCTGCGCCAATGGCGTTTATACCAATAATAAAAGCCATTCGTTTTGAAATAAATAGTAGGGCTATAACGGTAAATAGCAATACAAAAATACCATCACCTAAATGAGTGAAATATTTAAAAAATAAATCAAAAACTTCATGATAGAATTGATTAAGATAAGCATGAATGTCTGTTTTGCTATGATTGTAAATAGCAATAAACGATAAAATCACGACAAAAAAATAAGGAACCAAAAAAAACAGATTCCTTAAGATGACTTTTTTTCTACTAAGTTGACTATCCTCCAATAACACCTTTCAGCTTATTTACTTGTGATTCCCACAACATTTTGTTTTCCTCCACTTCTTCCTCATCATCAGCAAAGTCGGTTATAATTAGTGCAATATCCTTGGTTAAGTCGTCTATTTGTATTTTAAATTCAAAAAAGGAATCTTCATCATCGTCTTCCCACCTAAATCGTACAAATTCATTTTTCTTTTTACTAATCAATTCTGCCGACTGCTCACTTCTTTCCCAGTAAAAGGTGAAATGATTGTCTCTGGAGTTGACATTGTTGGCAAACCAACCGGACAAGCCGCTTGGAGTGGATAAATACTTATAGAGCATAGTAGGGGAGGAATTTACAACAAACTCCATTTCGTAAGAGATTTTTTCTGCCATTTTGATTTGGTTCTTATAACGTTGCAATATAGAGAAAATGGGGAAATAAAAAAAGTCCCAAATTATGGGACTTTGTAGCGAGACCGAGAGTTGAACTTGGGTCCGCCTTAGGCGGATATGAATCCATCTTCCGGATTAAAGTTTTGTTTTATCCAATTCCTTCCTCTGCCTGATTTTAATGATTGTTCTCTTTTGATGGCATCTACTTTGTTTTCGAAAAATTCTATGTAAATAACTTTCCATGGTCTATACTTTATTGTATAACCCTTGTTGGAAAGAGAATTGTGGGATTTAATTCTTTCAATTAAATTACTTGTAAATCCAGTATAAAATTTACTGTGCTTTTCAGAATATAAGATATAAACTACAAACATGAATCTAAACAAAAAAGTCCCAAATTATGGGACTTTGTAGCGAGACCGAGAGTTGAACTCGGGACCTCAGGGTTATGAATCCTGCGCTCTAACCAACTGAGCTATCTCGCCAATTGGGGTGCAAATATAAATTTTTAAAAATACTTTTCAAGGGATAAGCGTAAAAGTGTGATAGAATTACTTTTTTAGCTCAAATTCAATAGGAAGTACGTAACGAACATTAACGGGTTTTCCATTTTCCAGTCCGGCTTGCCAGTTAGGCATTTTGGCTATTATTCTTAGTGCTTCTTCTTCAAAAGGCTTGTCAATGGTATTTTCGACTTTTGCCTGATGAATAACCCCTGTACTGTCAATAATAAAGCTAACCAGTGCAACGGCTTCAATGCCGTCTTTTTTATATTGTTCAGGATATTGTAATTCGTTTTCTATAAAGCGGTAAAGCGCATCATCTCCACCTTCGTACATAGGCATATCTGAAACAAAGTCATAAACCTTTACATTATCAAAATTGCTTTCAACTTCTTTTTCTTCCGTTTTTGGAGCACAAGCAACTAAAAATAAAACAGATATGTAGAGGACTTTTTTCATTGGTGATGCAAGTATAATTATAATAGACCGAATTTCAATATTGTAGGGTACTTTTTTGAGTTTAAAAACTCTAATTTATTAACAAGCTTGAAATAATGGTATGGATAGCCTTTTCCAATGACGAGTAGCTCATTTTATTCGTGTCCGGTATGTGGATAAAGCATGACTTGGTTTTTAGCTTATTTTCTTGGATAAAATTAAGTGAACTGTAGTGAATACAATTACAAACAAATGTTCCGGTATGAAAGGATTGCTTGGCTTTTATTTTCTTTTTGGTTAGTTGTTTTTCCAGATAAATTAAATCTATGGTGGAATGAAGAGCCAATGGACCCGATTTGCTTATTTTTTTGTTTACGGGTTGTTTGCCTGAGTTGTCTTTAATACTAGCATGTTCGGTATTTAAGGCAATATTTTCAAGCGCTATATAGTCTATGTTACCATTCAACCCTAAATGAACAGCAAAGTCAGGTTGATGTTTTTTTAAGAGGCGTTTTAGCTTTGCTTTTGCAAGAGAAAAAGAAGTAGGTAATACTACGGCAATAATATTATCATGTTTATTCTGAAGAGACAAAACCAAATTTTCTGTGGGGTTTTCTTGGTGTTCTCCAAATTTATCAAAGCCTGTAATGAGTAGTTTAGCCATATTTTATTAATGGAATGGATAGAATTCCTAAAGCGATTACCACTTTAAGTAAGTTATTCAGTAGTCTATAATTCGTTTCTGTTTTATTTATTAAAATGAGAATGATACCTACTATTAATGATGTTAAGAAAAAGTAAATCATCATATATTCAAATCCTGTTCTTAGATAGATGAATATTACGGGTAATGCTGTTAGAATTAATGATGCTGAGACTACCACTTTTGTTGATGCAACTCCATAAACAGCAGGAAAGGTTTTGTAATCATACACTATTTCTCCTTTTAAACTTTCCAGACTTTTTATAAACTCACGTGCCATACTGATAAGGAAAATAAACATCACATAAAAAAAGATGATGTAGTTGAAAGTATTAAAATAGATAACGATTGAAAAGAATGGACTAACGGTTAGTACGGCTGCGCTCAACTCACCAATAAAAGGAAGCTTTTGAAGCTTATGAGAATAAAACCATAGTGCCAGGGTTAATAAGAGATGAAACCCAAACACGTATTTATCATGAGTAAAAAAGGCTATTAATACTCCTAAAAAGTTAAAAGTCATATAGAAGTTAAACGAGATATTTTTACTTAAAAGCCTACCAAAAACATTTTGATTTGGTCGATTAACCAAATCTTTCTCAATATCATAAAAGCTATTGATGATGTATCCGGCAGCAATAATAAATGCTGTAGAAATTACAATTAAGTGAAGCTTATAGTCTAATAGCGTTTCTAATTTAGGCTGATTTGGATTAAGAATATATAATGAAGACAAGTATTGACAAATGGCTACTAAAATGATGTTGTACCATCTTACCATGGTAGCTAAACCAATGGCTTTTATCATATACACCATTCTTTTTCTGGAGGTAAAACCCATTGAGCTGTTGCTCTTTTAGAAGTTATAAACTACCTCTAATTGGTAGTCTTTTAGTTTTGATTTTGCTAAATCAATGTTTTGAGTAAAACCTAAAATGTATCCACCGCCACCGGATCCGCAAAGTTTAAGGTAGTACGAATTGCTTTCAATTCCTTCTTTCCAGAGTTTATGAAAAACCTCAGGAATCATCGGCTTAAAGTTATCGAATACTAAGTTTGAAAGCTTTTTTATGTTATCAAATAAAGGAGAAATATCTTTTTTAAGAAATGATTCAATACATGCGTCATTGTATTTTTTAAACTCTTTCTTAATCATGTTTCTAAATCCATCTTCTTTTAGCTTCTCCAAAAAGATGTTTACCATTGGCTGTGTTTTACCCGGTTTTCCTGAGTTTAATAAGAAAATGGCACTTTTACCAGTGCTTTTTTCCGGCAGTCCAACAGTATTTATGTCTGATTTTGATTTGATTAAGATAGGTAGCTTCAAATAGCAAATTAGCGGGTCTAGCCCTGAACTTTTTCCATGGAAATATGATTCCATTTCTGAAAATATCTTTTTCAGCTTTACTATCTTCTGACTTGTGATGTTGTTTTCAGTATCAATTTTATTAATCCCGTAATTGCTATAAACGGCAGCACACAAAGCACCTGAGCTTCCCACACCGTATCCTTCGGGTATGTTTGATTCAAAATAAATGCCTGAATGAATATCTTCTCTAAATCTTTCTACATCAATTTTAAAGCTTAAAGCCTTGTTTTTAATCTGTTCTTCAAGAAAATCGCAAAATTCGTTAAGGTGCTTATTTGATTTTTTTGCTTTTGCCGAAGTGGTATTTTTACTTTGGAATTTACCACTATAACTATCAAAAGGGATAGACAAACCCATAGAATCTTCAATAATACCGTACTCTCCAAACAAAAGTATTTTTGAATAAAACAGTGATTCTTCTACTACATTCATGTTCTTATCTACGAACTTCATCCCTTAATAGTTTTGGACCTTGTCCAACTTTATCGCAAATATATTGCTGTTTTTCACAATACGCAACTAATTCTTCCTTTACAAATTCCTCAACCTCTTGTTGATAAGTGTTAGGAAACAATAAATGAACATTAGCTCCGGCATCTAACGTAAAACAAATGGGTATATCTTTTTGTTCACGAAAAGCCCTTATTTTTTCTATAATTTGAAGTGTATTTGGTTTCATTAAGATAAAAGAAGGGGAAGATGTCATCATCATGGCATGTAGTGAAAGCGCTTCTAATTCTACTAATTCACAAAATTTAGTGAGGTCACCATTCTTTAAAATATCTTTGATTCTAGAAATGTTTTCATTGGCTTGAATAAACCGTTGTGCTGCAAACGGATGTTGGTGCATGAGTTGGTGACCTTGTGTACTACTTACACTTTTTTTACCGCTTTCTACAATTAAAATAATGTCGTTAAAATCTGAGAAAACTTTATTGGCTTCCATAAACGGTGTGCCAAATTCATCTGAACTGTTTGATAAATCATGGTGCTTACCCCAACTTACTAATCCGCCATATACAGAACGGCAGGCACTTCCTGAGCCTAATCTAGATAATATAGATGCATTTTGGTAAAAAGATTCATCATGTGAATTGTTTTCATAAGAAAGTAAACAAAGTGCCAATGCACCCATAGATGAGGCAGAAGAGGCTATTCCACTAGAGTGGGGAAAGGAATTACTGCTATGAATGTCTAAGTGAGTGGTATTTAAGTAGGGAAGTTCATTTACTATTTTGTTAAGGAAAGACTCAATTTTTGGTCGAAAGGCTTCATTTTCTTTACCTTCAAAATATATATTGAAAGAAACGCCTTTTTCTTCTTTTGGTATAAAATGAACTTCAGTAGTGGTTTTACAATTACTTAACGTAAAACTTATGGAAGCATTACAGGGTATTTGGTTTTCTTTTTTGCCCCAATATTTTACAAGTGCAATGTTAGAAGGGCTTTCCCAAGAAATGATTTTGCTTTCAGCCACTATTTTTCTTCTAATGATTGTTTGATTTTTGATACTTTTTTGTCAAGTATTGCTAAATAGGTGATTAGCCCAACCATTGCGATAAGCGCTACACCCAACACTACATAAATTTTACCGTTTGCTCTCATGGCATCAGCCATTTCAGGCTCTGATTGAGCAGAGGCAATACTCACTATTAATAAGAAAAATAAACTAGTTAGATATTTCATTTTGCTGATGAGTTTTAATAAAAGCTATTTTATTTTTTATCTGATAAATCCAAAGCCCGATAATTATCCAACCCACTACTGCAGGATAAAACACTAACTTCATATTGTTATCTAAATCATAATTTCCAAAAGCAGGATTTCCACCGTTTCCGGGATGCAAAGAGTCGGTCATTCTTGGTAAAACTCCAATAAATACAATCATAAATACAAAGGCAAAGATGTTATAAACAGCAGCAATTCTTCCGGTTTTATACTCATCATCCATAGAATTTCTAAGGATAATATAAGCAGCGTACATCAGCATGGTAATGGCTGAACCGTTTAATTTTACATCACCCGTCCACCAAGTTCCCCAAGTATATTTAGCCCAAAGACTTCCTGTAATAATACCTAATATTCCAAATACAATTCCGGTATTGATTGCTTCTTTGGCTTTAGAATCGTATTGAATATTATTAGTGGCTAAGAATTTAAAGCTGTGGTATAAAGAAATAGCAAAAAGCGTAAACATGGTAAACCACATGGGAACGTGAAAGTATAAATTCCTGATGGTTTCATTTAGAATAGCCATTCTGGGAACTTCACTCATAAACCCAGCATATACGGTATAGGCTAGTAATAGCACACCCAAAAATTTCCACCAGTTTTTTAGCATTTTTTCTAAATTTTAGTCAATCTGAACTTGATTCAGAATGACAAAACCAACTAATCGCGCCAAAGATATGGAAATAAAAGATACCCCAAAGCTTTGGTTACGACTATCATCAAGGCTAACCCGCACAGCATTTCCCACTCATCGGCTATGCTATGCATGTTTATGGATTCATTAGAAAGTTGAACAATTAAAATAATAATTGGAGCAATTACCGGAAAACCTAAAATGGCTATAAGTGCGGCTCCGTTGGTTGCTTGAGATGCTATGGAACTAACTACCGTAAATGCTGAGGAAAGAGCAATGGTGCCGAGAAAAAAAGTGGTCATAAAAAGACTAAGCTGCACTTGAAAATTTTCAAACAGAAAGTAAAATGCCAATAAATTTATTAGACCAATAGCCAATGCTAAAAGAGAATTGAATAAAATTTTTGCAAATAGAATGTTAACAGGCTTGGTGAGTGTATGGTAATACAATTTTAATTGGTTCAAATCGCTAGAAAAACTCTTTACTACAGCGTTTATAATTGCAAAAAGAATAATTAGCCAAAAGAGTGCCACCTTCACCTTTTCATCTGTAATAAAACCAAATGATAGATAA
>JAUHYR010000059.1 GCA_030426475.1 Bacteroidia bacterium | reverse complement strand
TCAATGAAAAAGTAATGGAAGCCAGATATGATGTAGTGGTATCTAACTCAAAAAATGAAAAGCTTTTTACTGACCACCTTATTTGGGATGAAAATGAAAGAATTTTAAAATCGGAGGAATTTGTAAAAATTCAAACGGAAGATGAAATTGTTACAGGTAAAGGATTTGAAGCTGCCGAAGATTTTTCCTGGTATAAAGTCAAAAATGTTAGTGCTACCATCAATCTTAAAGAAGAAGCAGACTCATTGAATAACTAATTACTATCTTTGCCCTATGGGAAATAATTATCACCGAATAATGGAAATGATGTGGTTGGCAATTTTTGCAGTTACAGCAGTTATTTCAGGCTATATGATTTATCAGTCTGGTTTTGAGGAGTCTAAGTTGTTCCTACTAATGCCATTATTAGCGTTAGCGTTTTTCTTTATGCGGAGAACTATCAGAAAAAGAATTGAAAAAAACAATCGTTTTAATCAATGATATTTTTTAAATTTACTTCCTAACGTATATGGAAGACCCCTCACTGTATTTGATTTTTATTCCAGTTACCCTTTTACTTTCCGCTTTTTTTTCGGGTATGGAAATAGCCTTTATATCTGCCAATAAATTAAAAATTGAAGTAGATAGCAAAGCCGGAAATTTTCTGGCTAAAATGATTGGCTTTTTTGTTAAAAGACCATCAAAGTACATTGGCACCATGCTGGTGGGAAATAACATTGCACTGGTTGTTTACGGTATTTTAATGGGCTCTTTATTAGACCCAAGAATTGCTGAATATATTTCAAGTAATGCTCTCACTCTTTTTATTTCTACCGTTATTTCAACACTAATTATTTTAGTTACCGCAGAGTTTTTACCAAAGGTGATTTTTAGAATAAACCCCAATGCTACCCTTAGCTTTTTTGCTATTCCCGCATGGATATTTTTCATTATACTCTACATTCCGGTATTTTTAATCATCGGGATATCAGAGCTTATTCTCAAATACATTTTTAAAGTTGATTTAAGTAACGAAGAGTTAAACTTCGGAAAAGTAGATTTAGACCACTTTATAGAAGAGTCTTACTCTAATATTGAAGGCGACCAAATGGAAAATGAAGTGCATATTTTTAGAAATGCGCTAGACTTTTTTGCAGAAGTAAAAGCAAGAGATTGTATGATTCCAAGGACAGAAATAGTAGCTATTGAAGTAAATTCAAGCATTGAAGAACTTACTGAAATACTGATTGAATCAGGAAGGTCAAAAATTTTAGTTTACAAGGAAAATATTGATGAAATAATAGGCTACATCCACTCTTTCGAGCTATTTAAAGAACCTAAAAATATCAACTCTATTCTACGTCCGGTATTAATCGTTCATGAATCGCAAGAGGCAGATGACATTATGAAACAACTTATTAATGAAAGAAAAAGTATTGCGGTAGTAGTAGATGAATTTGGCGGAACGTCCGGAATTTTAACTCTTGAAGACATCATTGAAGAAATATTTGGAGATATTGAAGATGAGTTTGATAGTGAAGACCTTGTTGAAGTGAAACTATCAGATACCGAATATGAATTCTCCGCCAGATTGGAAATTGATTACCTAAACGATAAATACGGCTTAAATCTGCCTGAGAGTGAAGATTATGAAACACTTGGTGGCTTAATTACAAGCCTGCATGAAAGCATTCCTAACAAAAACGAAATCATCAGGTTAGACGGTCTTGTCTTTAAAATAAAAGAAGTTTCAAATAGCAGAATTGAAACCATAAAGCTAATAAGCGAATAATAAGGCTTTTTTTAGCTAAATTTCTATAATTCATATACCTTTTTCTTATATTCGCACCTCTAAAAAATTGACTGAATGGCAGTAATTGGTAAAATACGTGAAAAATCAACCCTTTTGTTAATCATTATTGGGTTGGCAATGTTAGCTTTTATCCTTGGCGACATTTTTTCTTCCGGAAATAGCATTTTTGGTGGTAACGAGACGAATGTAGGTGAAATTGCAGGCAGAGATATTGATGGTAAAGACTTTGAAGCCAGAGTTCAGATGGAAATCAATAAATTTCAAGAAAGAGAGAAAAGACCTGTTGATGATGCTACAAAATATAGCATTAGAGAAAGAGTTTGGAATAACTTGCTTAGAGATTATGTATTTGGTGACCAGTTTAAAGAGTTAGGGTTAGACGTTAGCCCGGAAGAACTTTATGATATGTTTGCCGGAAACAACCCTCATGAGGCTGTAATTCAATCATTCACAGACCCAAATACCGGACAGTTTAATAGAAATGCTGTTATCAACACCATCAAAAACATTGATAATCTTGACCCTCAACAAAAACAAGAGTGGTTAGATTTTGAAAAAGCATTAAAAGAGCAAAGAAAAATTGACAAGTACAACTCACTTATTAAGAAAGGTCTTTACACTACTCACTTTGAGTTAAAAAATTATTATACTGATAGAAACAGGAGTTATAACATTAAATGGGTAGGTAAAAGATTTGTTGAAATTCCTGACTCAACCATTGATGTTACGGATGGCGAAGCAAAAGAATATTACTCAAACAATTTGGATGAATTCGAAAGAGAAGAGACTCGTATTATTGAGTTCGTAACTTTTGAGGTAAAACCTTCAGATGCCGATAGAGAAGCTGCGAAAAAAGAAATTCTTGACATCAAAAAGGAGTTTGCTGAAACAGAAGATGACTCAACTTATCTTAGAGTTAACTTTCCTAAAGAAGCTAACATTACTTTACTTTCTAAAGAAACTGCTGAAACTCCGGAAGACTCTGCTCTTTTCGCAATGGAAGAAAAATCAATTGTAGGGCCTACACTAAATGATGGCGTTTATAAATTGGTAAAAGTGATGAAAAAACTTACTCAACCCGACTCAGTAAAAGCAAGACACATTTTAATAAAGCCTGACCAAATTGGTTATCAAGCTGCTTTTGCAAAAGCAGACAGCTTAAAGAAACTTATTGAAAATAAAGAAGCTGACTTTGCTCAATTAGCGATGCAAAACTCAGAAGACCAAGGTTCGGCTATTCAAGGTGGTGATTTAGGTTGGTTTACACCAGGAAGAATGGTTCCACAATTTGAAAATGCTTGCTTTTTTGGAAAAACAGGAGACATAACCACTGCTACTTCAGAGTTTGGAATTCACATTATTGAAATTCAAGAACAAGCAGGCGCTACTGAAAAAGTTTTAATAGGAGAAATTAGTCGTGAAGTACTTCCCGGTAGTGAAACTTATGAAAAGATATTTGCTGAAGCAAATCAGTTTGCAATTAACAACAGTACACCTGAAGCGTTTGATGAAGCCGCTAAAAAAATAGCTGAAACAAATCCATTAAGAGAAGCTGTATTATCTAAAGAGGATAGACAAATTTTAGATATTGAATCATCTCGTTCTTTAGTAAAATGGGCTTATTCAAACGAACAAGGAAAAGTTTCTAATGCAGAGCAATTTGACAATACCTTTGTGGTTGCTAAAATTAAAGTGGCCAGTGATGAAGGTACTGCTCCTTTTGACAAAGTAATTGATGATGCCAAGCTTGGAGCTCTTAATGAGAAAAAAGCAAAAATGATTTTAGAGCAATTAGGAAATGTTGCCTCAGTTGATGAAGCTGCCCAAAAATTAGGAAAACAAGTAGAAGATGCTCAAAATGTTCAGTTTGCTAACTATGCTATTACAGGAATAGGAACAGAGCCTGCCGTTTTAGGAAAAATATTCAGAATGGAAGTAGGACAAACCAGTAAACCAATCAAAGGAAACAACGGAGTATTTATTGTGTATGTGTACAATGATGTTCATGCTCCTGACAAAACTGATTTCTCTGACACAAAAGCAACCATTGAAGGACAACTTGATAGCAGAGTAAATTTTGGGGTATTTGAAGCCTTAAAAGAAAAAGCTAACGTACAAGACAATCGTTATAAGTTTTACTAGTCAAATCTAACTAGATAAAATAGCCATATTCAGGTTATCATTTTCAATATGTAACTGAATGTGGCTATTTTTTTTAGCAATATCCACATCATGGCTGGAGTAAATTATTGTTTTATTGAAATCCTCAGCAATAGTTTTTAGAAGTTGTGTAATTTCAGCTTTATTCTTTACATCTAGGTGAGAAGTCGGTTCATCTAAAAGCATTATTGGTGTGTCTTGAGCAAGAGCCCGGGCAATCATACATTTTTGTCGCTCTCCGTCACTCAATTCATCTATGTGAAATTTTTGAAAGCTTTTTATTTCTGTAAGTTCTATAGCTCTATTAATTAATTCTTCATCTTGCTTTGTCTTTTGAGCTAATAGATTTAAGTAAGGAGTTCTTCCTAAGCTCACATAATCAAATACCTTTAGTGAAGTAGACTCTGAAAATCCAGAAAAAATTAAACTAGATAACTTTGCTCTTTCACTATATGAAAGTGCGAAAACATCTTTATCAAATAAATATATTTTACCTGACAAACGTCCTTCTATCCCGGCAATAGCTCTAAGCAAAGTAGATTTTCCGGTTCCGTTTAGTCCCAATAAAACTATTGATTTTCCAACGGGAAGTTCAATTGAAATGTTATTTAGAATAGCTTGATGATAGCCAATTGATAGCTTTTCAAGTTTTATGGCGGTTGTATTACTCATTAAAAACTCCTGGCTTTTTTTGATTTTAAAACAACCCAAATTACAACAGGCGCACCAAGTAATGAAGTAACGGCATTTATCGGTATTACTTTTTCACTTCCCGGCAACTGTGAAATAATATCACTCATTAACATAAAAATTACTCCTGAAAAAATGGTATATCCAATTAATTTTTCGTGAGTATAAGCATTAAACATTCTCCTTGCTAAATGCGGTATTGCTATCCCAATAAAAGCAATTGGACCACAAAAAGCAGTAGCTACACCACTTAAAAGAGCGGTTATGAAAATTACTTTCCATTTAAACGAATTGGTATTTACACCTAAAGTTCTGGCTTCAGATTCTCCAATCAGAAAAGCATTTAATGGCTTTATTAAAAATAATGCTCCTAAAACTCCTATTAAAATAATAATAAAGTAAATCAAAAGTGCAATCCCTCTCACAGAAGACAAGCTACCCATCGTCCAAAAAATATAAGACTGAAGTAATTCGGCAGAAGTAAAAAATTGGATTACTGCTACAATTGAACTTGAAAATGCTGCCACCATAATTCCAATAATCAATAGTGAAACACTATCTCTTAATTTAGTTGAAAATAAAACGATAAGCATTAACACTAAAACAGAACCAATAATTGCAGCCACAACTATGCTTAAAGATGAAGTTAAGGCAACAACTGAAAAACCAATAAAGCTACCTGCCATTACAAAAATAGCAACACCCAAGGAGGCTCCGGAACTAATTCCCAACACAAAAGGTCCGGCCAAAGCATTTCTAAAATAGGTCTGCATCAACAAACCCGAAAGAGATAAGGCTATACCTGTAAACACAGCCGTGAATGCCTTAGGAAGCCTAAATTCATTTATAATTACTGCATAGTTTGATTTTTCTTCTGAAAAAATACCGGAAAAAATTTCAGAAACAGGAATAGTAACACTACCAAAAGCGACATCTAAAACAAACATAATTACACTAATTACAATTAGTATAAAATAGTTTCTTAAGGTATTATTTGAGTTATTATTAATCACTCCAACTTTTTATAATATACCAAAGAATCCTGAGTACCATTGAAAATGATTTTAAAATCACTCAAAATAACATGTGGCTCAAACACACCTTTTTCCCAAAAATTATTTGCCCCATCTTCCCTCACTTGGGCGGTATAGTTGTATACTTTTTCATCCTTAAATGCCTTAAAATTAGCATAACGCTTATCACTTGTTTTAATTTCCTCAAGTGAAGTAAATGGTCCCGGGTTTAGCCATATTTCAGCATCTAAATATTTTTCTACCATATTTTCAAAACTTAATGAAACACTTCCAACATCATCATTATCTTTATAAAAATAATCAACGCCCGCATCGCTTAGTAACTGAGCCACATTACTTTCTCCGCCCGGCATATACCAAACACCTTTAAAGTCATTTCCACAAAATAATGAAATGTCCATTTTAACAGAAGATATTGATTTTAAGTATTGGCTTTCTATTTCATTAAAATAAGCTATTGCCTCCTGCTCTTTACCCAACAAAAAGCCAAAAACCTTAATCCATTCAGCTCTCCCAAGAGGATGATTTTCCATCCATTCAGTGGCTTTAATTACAGGAATATTTGTTTCCAAAACTTCATTTCTATCGCTCTCACCATAAGATGAAGTAATGATTAAATCTACGTTTTCTGACAACACTAATTCCGTATTGATTGCTGAATATTCTCCGTATTCTTTAATTTCACCTAACTCTATTTTCTCTCTTAATTTAGCACTATAAACATCCGATAATTGATTAACTCCCACAATCTTATTTTTAGAATTTAAAATTGACAAAGCACCAATATAGGGAGATGCTAAAGCAATGATTTTATTTATATCCTTGCCTATATTTATTTCATTAGAATATTGAATATTCCCTGTTCGATATACAGCAATAGTATCAGATAAATTAACAGGATTAAATTGAATGATTCTATTCGAGTGTTGATATTTCTCAATAATAAAGCCCTTTGCGTACTTAGGTCTTATAGTTTTAATTAGCGTATCAACACTAGGAATTTGGACAAAATTATCTGCCGATTCATTGCATGAAAATAAACTTAAAGCTAATATAACAAGGCAGAAGAATCGCATGCCCAAAGTTAGTAATTAGTAACTAATCGCTAACTTTGTAAAAAAAAGAATGTCTGATAAAAAAGTCGTTTTAATAATTCTTGACGGATGGGGAATTGGTGACAAAACAAAAGCAGATGCCATTACATCTGCCAGTACTCCATTTTATGATAGCTGCCTTCAAAAATATCCTCATTCCACTCTAAAAACATTTGGCGAATTTGTTGGATTGCCCGATGGGCAAATGGGAAACTCTGAAGTTGGACACTTAAATATTGGAGCAGGTAGAGTAGTTTATCAAGACTTAGTAAAAATCAATAAAGCCATAAAGGATAAAACAATTGATACCAACCCTGTTATTCAAGAAACTTTCAACTATGTAAAATCAAAAGGGAAAAAACTGCATTTGATGGGATTAGTTTCTGATGGCGGTATTCACTCACATTCAAAGCATTTAGAAGCTTTAATTGACTTAGCTGAAAAAGCAGGGATAGAGAAAACCTATGTTCATGCTTTTACCGATGGAAGAGACTGCTCACCAACCAGTGGATTAAATCACATTAAAAAACTAGAAGATTTTCTGAGAGGTAAGAAAACTCAGTTGGCTTCAATGATAGGCAGATACTACGTCATGGATAGAGATAAAAGATGGGAAAGAATAAAAATTGCTTATGACTTGTTAGTAAACGGTATAGGAACTTCTACTGATAATTTTACTCAATCTCTAAAAGAATCTTACGATAATGGCGTAACTGATGAATTCTTAAAACCGTTAATACGTAGCGACAGGAAAGGAACTATTGAAGAAAACGATGCAGTGATTTGTTTTAATTTCAGAACAGATAGATGTAGAGAAATTACCACTGTGCTAACGCAGCAAGATATGCATGAACAGAATATGCATACGCTTTCACTTCACTATGTTACAATGACAAATTACGATAGCACATTCAAAAATGTACATATCATTTTTGATAAAGATAATTTGAAAAATACCCTTGGTGAAGTGCTTGCAGATAATGGTAAAAAACAAATTAGAATTGCAGAAACCGAAAAATATCCTCACGTAACTTTCTTCTTTTCGGGTGGAAGAGAAAAGGAATTTAAAGGCGAAAGCAGAATAATGATAAACTCTCCAAAAGTTGCCACTTATGACTTACAACCGGAAATGAGTGCAAATGAAGTAACTGATGCTATTGTTAATGAGTTAAATAAAGGAGAGGTTGATTTTGTTTGCCTCAATTTTGCTAATCCAGATATGGTTGGGCACACAGGGGTTTATGATGCCATTGTAAAAGCTATTGAAACCACAGATAAATGTGCTGAAAAAGTGATAAATACTGCCATTAATAATAACTACTCAGTAATTATTATTGCTGACCATGGCAATGCTGATATTGCATTTCATCCTGACGGTTCTCCACATACAGCACATACTACCAATCCTGTTCCTTGTATTTTAATTGATAAGGATTATAAGAAATTAAATGATGGTAAATTGGCAGACATCTCTCCTACTATTTTAAAACTAATGGGGATAGCCAAGCCAAAAGAGATGGATGGGATAGAGTTGGTTTAGTCTTTATTCAACGTAACACAAAAAGTACTTTTTAACCGGCTCACTTAAAGCTGAAATATTTAGCAAATCTGCAGCTTCAGCCACATCTTTTATTTCATCATTTTTAAAAAGCATGTTTATCTTATCCTTTTTAGGATTATAAGCATTGTTCTGAATGTTTCCGGTAAACACAAAATAGTCAATCTGTTTTTTATCTATTCCTGTTTTAATAGCTTGTGCTTGATGTTTTTTAATCTCGTTAGCTGAAAAAGGCTTTTCCTGAATAAGAATTTTATAAAGTCTTCGGTTAATCAATCGCTTGCAAAGTTCCGCTAGTACTTTATCCTCATGATTCATCCAAACTTTAATAGATGCAGTTAAATCATAATCATCCAATAAGGCAAATTTATCCAACAAATCCGGCTGCTTCTCAAAAGCTTTTTTGTCGTATTTATTATACAAGAATTCTTTTAAAACAGGTGTTCCGAAAAGCTCTTTTCCCTCTATAGCCAACTCTTTAGCTCTCTTTAAAATATGCACCAACAAATGTTCAGCAGCCAATGCTGTTTTATGTAAATACACTTGCCAGTACATGATTCTCCTGGCAACTATAAATTTCTCTAACGAATAAATGGCTTTGGCATCTACCACCAAATCATCATTATGTACATTCAACATGGATATAATTCTGTCAAACCCGACAACACCTTCCGACACTCCTGTATAAAAACTATCTCTAGTTAAATAATCTAGTCTATCCATATCTAATTGACTAGAAACCAGTTGATGTAAAAATCTCTTTTTGTATTTATCTTCAAAAATTTGAATGGCTAAATCAAGTTTTCCTTTGTATTGCTCATTCAATCTCTGCATAAATAGTTGAGATAAATCTTCATGATGAACTTTATGAACTAAGCTTCCTTCTAGGGCATGAGAAAATGGCCCATGACCAATATCGTGCAGTAAAATTGCAATCTTTACGGCAAGTGCTTCTTTTTCCGTAATACTATGCCCTTTCGAGCGAATTACATCAATAGCTTGAGTAGTTAAGTGCATAGCTCCTAAAGCATGATGAAATCTGGTGTGTAACGCTCCCGGGTAAACTAAAGAAGTTAAGCCTAATTGTTTAATTCTCCTTAACCTCTGAAAATAAGGATGCTCAACTAAATCAAAAATAAAATCATGAGATAGCGTAATAAAACCGTACAAAGGGTCGTTGAATATCTTTTTCTTATTAAGCATTCTTCTTTTTAAGTTAATCCTATTAGTTTTGTAACACTAAAACCAAAATCATGAGCAAAGTAAAAATTTTATGGGCAGATGACGAAATTGATTTGTTAAAACCACACATTTTATTTCTCGAAGATAAGGGTTATGAGGTTTTTTCTGTTAAAAGTGGAGATGCTGCCTTAGAGTTGCTTGAAGAAAAAAAGGTAGATATTGTTTTTTTAGATGAAAATATGCCAGGAATATCAGGCATTGAAACTCTTTCACAAATTAAAGCCAAATATTCTTCTTTACCGGTTATTATGATTACCAAGAGTGAGGAAGAAAGCATTATGGAAGATGCCATTGGCTCTAAAATATCTGACTACCTAATAAAACCCGTCAATCCAAAACAAATACTACTTTCCATTAAAAAAAATTTAGATGAAAAAAGGCTGGTTAGTGAAAAAACAACAACTGACTATCAGCAAGAGTTCAGAAAAATTGGAATGGAAATCAATGACAACTTAGATAGCGATCAATGGATTGATGTTTATAAAAAGATTGTGCATTGGGATATGGAAATTGCAAACAGCAAAGAAAGTGGCATGAAAGAAGTGTTGGATATGCAAAAGTCAGAAGCCAACAGGCAGTTTAGCCGTTTCATAGAAAAAAATTATACCAATTGGTTGCATAATGCTGATGAGGCACCTGTAATGTCTCACACCTTAATGAAAAAGAAAATCAGTCCATTTATAAAAGACCATCAGCCTGTTTACTTCATTTTAATAGACAACCTACGTTATGACCACTGGAAAGCAATTCGCCCTATTATTTCAGATTACTTTTGGGTAGAAAAAGAAGAGGCATATTATAGCATTTTACCTACCACTACTCAATATGCCAGAAACTCTATTTTTGCGGGATTACTTCCCTCTGAAATCGAAAAAAAATATCCTAATGCATGGCTGAATGACGATGAGAAAGGAGGAAAAAATATGCATGAGAAAGAATTTTTAGAAGCCCAACTCAAACGTTTCGGTGAAAATTTAAAATTCTCATATTACAAAGTACTCAATCCAAACTTTGGAAGAAAAGTACTTGACGACATTCCTAACCTCCAAAGAAATGATTTAAACGTTATTGTATATAACTTCATTGATATGCTTTCGCATGCGAGAACAGATGTTGATATTGTCAGAGAACTTGCCGAAGATGAAGCGGCATACCGCTCATTAACAATTTCATGGTTTGAACATTCGCCTCTGTTTGAAATTCTCAAAAAAATTGCAGCTCAAAAAGCTAAAGTTATTATATCTACCGACCATGGCTCTGTGAGAGTAATGGAACCGACAAAAATAGTTGGTGACAAAGAAGTAAATCCAAACTTAAGATACAAACAGGGAAAAACACTCTCTTACGACAGTAAAGAAGTTTTTGAAATTAAAAACCCTGCCGATGCATTTCTTCCAAAAATCAATGTAAGCCAAACCTATGTATTTGCTAAGGAAGATAAATATTTTGTTTACCCTAACAACTACAATCATTTTGTACAATATTACAAGGAAACCTTTCAGCACGGAGGTATTTCAATGGAAGAAATGATTATTCCTTTTGTAGAACTTACTGCTAAATAAATGGATTTTAAGAATATCTCTTTGTCAGACCTCCCAAAAGTTGCCGAAGAACTCCTAAAAAATAATTCTTCAAAAATTATTCTTTTTTACGGTGAAATGGGAGCCGGAAAAACCACCTTCATTAAAGAAATATGTAAAAAGCTTGGGGTAACCGACACCATTTCAAGCCCCACTTTCTCCATAGTAAATGAATACCTCACTTCTTCAGGAGAGACTATTTACCACTTTGACTTTTATCGCTTAAATGATGAATCTGAAGCACTTGATATTGGTGTAGAAGAGTATTTTTACAGTGGTAATCTTTGTTTAATTGAATGGCCTGAAAAAATCAACTCTTTACTACCCGATAACGCAATAAAAGTGTATCTTAGCGAAAACACAAACGATACCCGTAACATCAAAATTATATAAGCATGTCATCATCTGAAGATGTATTAAAATCACTTGCTAAAGGCTTTATGCCTCAAGAAGAAATGCTTGAAATTGAAATTAAAAGCGACAGTTTATTCATAGGAATTCCAAAAGAAACCTCATTTTTTGAAAATAGGATTTCTCTTGTTCCCGATGCTGTAGCTTTATTAGTTAGCAATGGTCATAGAATTGTAATTGAGAGAGGTGCAGGTGAAGGTGCTCACTTTTCTGACCAGCAATACTCTGAAGCGGGCGCTATAATTGCTGATGATGTAAAAGAAGTTTATAAGGCCGATATTATTTTAATGGTGGCGCCACCAAACCTTAAAGAAATAGACTTACTAAAAACCGGGCAAACCATTATTTCTGCTCTACAGCTACCCATCCAACCAAAAAACTTTTTGCAAAAGTTAATAGATAAAAAAATAACCGCTATTGCATTCGATTATATTACTGATGAAGATGGTATTTTTCCTATTGTAAGAGCAATGAGCGAAATTGCAGGAACTACATCTGTACTTATCGCTGCAGAGTTGCTCAACAATACGAATAAAGGAAAAGGGATGATGTTCGGTGGCGTTACAGGCATTAGCCCTACTGAAGTAGTAGTACTTGGAGCAGGAACAGTTGGAGAATTTGCCTGTAGAGCTGCACTAGGTTTGGGAGCAAATGTAAAAGTGTTTAACAATAGTATTTACAAATTAAGAAGACTGCAAGAAATGGTTGGACATAGAGTTTATACTTCTATCATTCAACCAAAAGCTTTAACCAAAGCCTTAAAAGAAGCAGATGTTGTTATTGGAGCCATAAGAGCAATTGACAATGGAAGAACTCCGGTAATGGTTACCGAAGAAATGATAAAATTAATGAAAGAAGGTTCTGTAATTGTTGATGTTAGTATTGACAAAGGCGGTTGTTTTGAAACCTCTCAGGTTACAAGTCATGAAAACCCAACTTATACCAAGTATGGCGTTGTGCATTATTGCGTACCAAATATTGCCTCAAGAGTTGCTAAAACTTCTTCTTACGCCTTGAGTAATGTAATTGCTCCCGCAATTATTGAAACAGGGCAATGGGGTGGAATTAATGGAACCATTAGAAGATACAAAGGAATTAGAAACGGAATTTACATTTACAAAGGTATGCTCACTAACAAATACCTTGGCGAAACCTTTAACCTTCCTTACAAAGACATTGAACTTATTTTACCTGCTATTTAATGAAAATCTGGAAGAGACTTCGTTTATTTTTAGTAGGATTTGGATTTGGATTGCTCCTACTCTATTTCTTTTACAAAGACAAAGCTTTTGACAACTGGTTACCCGAAAACAGAATAAAGTATCATCTTTCTCAAGTAGAAATAATTCAAAACCCATTAGCAAAATGTCAAACAAAATGTTTAGATATTGCTGACACAACCATCCAAAACTATATTCAAACCGGAGAAATACTATTTAATGAAAGTCAGACAAAACGTAAACCTTGCCCCATTTATTATTTTAAATGTGATAATGACATAGTAATGCGAGTTGAGTATTGTGAAGAAAATGGAAAATTAGTTGAAATAACTAAATCTAATAATAATTGTGAGTGTGATTAAGCATTTTCAACAAAAACAGTAAACTTTCAACAATAATAGCCAAACAATTGAGTTTTTTTAGCTTTGTATTTTAATATGTACCATGAAAAAAGTAGATGTTTTATTAGGCCTTCAGTGGGGCGATGAAGGAAAGGGAAAAGTTGTTGATGTTCTTACCCCAAAATACGATATAATAGCAAGATTTCAAGGTGGTCCAAATGCAGGACATACGCTTGAGTTTGACGGTAAAAAATTTGTATTACACACCATTCCGTCAGGTATTTTCCACCCCACTACAAAAAACGTAATTGGCAATGGAGTAGTTATTGACCCATGCATACTAAAAAAAGAAATTGACCAATTAAAAGCGAATGGTGCAAACATTGATGAAAATCTTTTAGTATCAAGAAAAGCGCACATTATACTCCCAACTCACAGACTTTTAGACAAGGCTTCTGAACTTTCTAAAGGAAAAGAAAAAATTGGTTCAACCCTTAAAGGAATTGGACCAACTTATATGGACAAAACCGGAAGAAACGGCATAAGAGTTGGTGATTTATTAAAACCGGATTTTAAAGACATTTATACTAAGCTAGTAAAGAAACATGCAGAACTTCTTAAATTTTATGAGTTAGAATATAATCTTTCTGAGCTAGAAGATGAATTTTTTGTAGGAATTGAATTAATTAAGTCTTTACAAATTATAGATAGCGAGCATTACATTAATGATGCATTAAAAGAAGGTAAATCTGTTTTAGCAGAGGGTGCTCAAGGAACCTTACTAGACATAGATTTTGGAACTTATCCATTTGTTACTTCCTCAAACACCATTACTGCAGGAGCATGTACTGGGTTAGGAATAGCGCCTAATAGAATTGGAGAAGTGTTTGGAATATTTAAAGCTTACTGCACAAGAGTGGGAAGTGGTCCTTTCCCAACAGAGTTGAAAGATGAAACAGGAGAAGAAATGCGAAAAGTTGGTCATGAGTTTGGCGCCACAACCGGCAGACCAAGAAGATGCGGTTGGCTGGATATTCCTGCGCTAAAATATGCTTGTATGGTAAACGGTGTTACTCAACTAATAATGATGAAAGCCGATGTGCTTAGCAATTTTGAGCCCATTTCTGTATGTACAAAGTATAAACATCAAAATCAGGAAATTGACTACTTGCCTTATAGCATAAACCCTGAAGATGTTCAACCAGTATATGAAAGTGTTAAAGGTTGGAAAGAAGACTTAACAAAGCTTTCAAGCTCAAGTGACTTACCAAATGAAGTGCATGAGTATATTGCCTTTATTGAAAAACAAATAGAAATTCCAATTACCATTGTTTCGGTTGGACCGGATAGAAAACAAACCCTATTCAGAGAGGCTGTATCGGCTTAAAATATGTTTATCTCTCCAAAATACATTGGGGTTGTTGTCACTTTTTTAATTAGTGTTTCTTTTTCTTTTGCACAAAAGCCAAAACAAATTGAGCTTATTAATGCTAATTCTTTAGAGTTTGATAATTCATCAGGCGTTAAGGCAAAAAAGTTAATTGGCAATGTTCAATTCAAACATGAAGAGGTGTTAATGTTTTGCGATAGTGCATATTTATTTGATGAATCGAATAGCCTTAATGCATACGGACATGTTAGAATAAACCAGGGAGATAGTCTTCAGCTATACGGAGATTCATTGTTTTATGATGGAAACACAAAGACCGCTATCGTAAAAAATAATATTCGTTTAAATAATAATGATGTAAATCTTACCACCAATTTTCTAGAATATAAAAGAGAAGAAAATCTAGCCTATTTCATTGGTGGCGGAACCATGTATAACAAAAAAGAAAAGACTAATTTAACCAGTCAACAAGGCTATTACAATTCTACTTCAAAGTCTTTCTTCTTTAAAAAAGATGTGGTTTTAACTCACCCGGAATATAAAATGAAATCGGATACACTTCAATACAACTCATTTTCTAGAGTAGTATATTTTCATGGACCTACAACCATTAACTTAAATGATGGTACTGAAATAAAATGTGAAGGAGGATACTATAATTCGATTACAGACCAGTCTAAATATTACACCAAAGCAGAAATTCAATCAAAGCAAAACCTACTTAAGGCAGATACTATTTTTTACAATAAAAATGGCGGAATAGGTGTTGCAACATGCAATGTAGAATTAATAGACACAAGTGAGAATATTATCGTTACGGGTGACTTAGCTCACATCTTCGATGCAAAAGACAGTTTAATGGTAACTGACAATGCCATTATTATTAAGGAATTTGAAAAGGATACTTTGTATATGCATGCAGATACTTTTAAGGTAAGTGCAGACACAGCCGGAAACAAAATACTCTACGGTTACAATCACGTGAAGTTTTTTAAGCCCGATATGCAAGGAAAATGTGATTCTATTTATTATGCTTTTGCAGATTCAACCATTCAGTTTTTTAATGAACCCATACTTTGGAATAATGAAAACCAGCTTACCGGTGAAAAAATGGATTTAGTCTTGAAAAATGATGAAATTCACAAGCTATTTATTGATAAAAATGCCTTCATCATAAGCTATGTCGATTCAGCTAAGTACAACCAAATAAAGGGCAAAACCATTGAAGGTTATTTTTTAGAAAATGCCTTAAATAATGTTGATGTTACCGGAAACGGACAAACTATCTACTACGTACAAGATGATCAAAAAAGATATATTGGAATTAATAAAGCGGAAAGCAGTAACCTAAGAATTTATCTTTCTGATAATGAAATAAAGAAAATCACCTTTGTAAAAGACCCTGAGGGCAAATTAATGCCTTTAAACGATGTTAGTGAAGAAGAAATCCTTTTAAAAGGATTCATCTGGAAAATAGAAGAAAAACCTCTTTCTAGATTTGACATTCTAAACTAAACTTTTATTCCGGCTTAAAGTTTAGAGCAACAGAGTTAATACAATACCTTAGTCCGGTAGGTTTTGGTCCGTCATCAAAAACATGTCCTAAATGTGCACCACAATTTGCACAAACAACCTCAGCTCTTACCATTCCTAAAGAATAATCTGAAATTTCCCTTAGACTATTTTTATTTGCCGGCTCATAAAAACTTGGCCAGCCTGTACCAGAATCAAATTTAGATTCTGAATTAAATAATAAATGGTCACAACAAATGCAATGATAAGTACCGGACTCATAAAATTTATTGTACTTACCACTAAATGGAGACTCTGTTCCCTTTTGTCTAGTAACATAATAAGCTTCTGAACTTAATTGTTCTTTCCATTCAGCATCTGTTTTTTGAACATTATATTCATGTTTTTCCGTAGTGTTTTTTTCTTTCGTCTTACTTTGCTGAGAACAGGCTATTAATGGAATACATAAGAATAGGATAATTACATGCTTCATAATAATAAAGTTTTGCTTTAAATATACGCAAAAAAAAGCCGCTTGGATTTCGTCCAAACGGCCTTTAATATCAAATCAGAAAAATTATTTAGTCAAAATAACTTTGTGAGCAGAAGTAACTTCATTAGCAGTTACTCTAATAAAGTAAACACCCGTATTTTGATTAGATAAATCTACTTGAGCTCTATTGTTGTTTACATTCATTTTTTTAACAACATTTCCTAAAATATCTACTACTTCGATATTCATGTTAACAGCTTTAGCGGTAACATTAAATATTCCGTTAGAAGGGTTAGGGAAAATAGAAACGTTATTAGTTTCCATAGCACTTTCACTGATACCTATCTCAATGTTGTCAAAACCAACACCTTTTAAATAATAATGTTGGGTATATTGAGTAACGTCACCTGTATTTGAAGGTACTGTATATACAATTGGCAACTCATTTTGAACTTCAGCGCTTTTAATCGAAGCTATTGGTGCCATGGTAGCAAAATAAGATACATATTCAGCTGATGTATTTTTAGTTAAATTTTTAGGCATTGAATACCAATCATTATTAACATCATAGGCTATGGCCCATACGTCAGGGAAATCATTATTTGCAGAAAGCGTAGGATCTGTAGTTACCCAAGTAAAGAATACTTTTGAACCATCATTTAACCTAGAGGCTTGTGGTCTTGTAGTCACAGAAACCGTATTAGGCGTAAATCCTAAAGTAAAGTCAGCGCTTCTTATAGTATCAACAAAGTTTACTGACCAAGAAGAAGCCACTGTTTGGCAGTGCATTAAATATCTAAACCCATTATAGATATAACCCAATGAATCTTTGTGAGAAGAATATCCTGAAAGAACTTCAGCAAATACATGTAGCTCACCATTAGCATCTACGGTAATATCTGTTTCACTAAAATATGGTCTTTTAGGACCTGAACCACCTCCAGATCCATAAATATACTGTTGCATAACAGGGTCTGTAGAAAAATCAAAAGACGTTTGTTTATTCCATGTTGTTCCACCATCTGTAGTTTTATAAACTATTGGTCTGTAAACTGTATCTAATCCTATATTAGCCTCAGCGCCAATAATAACAGCATAACCAGTTAAGCTATTGGGAGCAAAAGCAATATTCCATCCATTTACCATTTTAATATAACCATTTGTTGGATCGGTATATGAATGAGTATTTGGA
>JAUHYR010000058.1 GCA_030426475.1 Bacteroidia bacterium | reverse complement strand
CGTCCCGTTCCATCATTAGGATCCCACATTAAAGCTCTTGTTCTTCCGCCAAAGTTGTTTGGTCCTCTTTCTGTCCATGTTATACCAGAAATAGCGGTTTTATTTTGTTGAACAAGTAAATCTGTTTTTTTGTGAGCAATGATTAGTGCATCCTTTGGAACATAACCCAAATTCGGGTCTAGTGTTTGTAAAACATTAAGCTCATTAGATAAATCTGGTCTATCTTTTTTAGGAATAGCTTTTAATTCCTTCTCAGTGTAATGAGGCCTGTTTTTATATTCGTGATTTCTTAAAAATTCTCTATACTCTTCTTTCTTTTGTTGGTTGTATAAATCAGAGTGTTGAGCAAAGGTTGTAGCGGTTAATAATACAAAGGCTACACTAACAGCGTAGATGTTTTTCATATAGTGGATTTTGATGAAAATTAACTATGTTTTATGAGTCGAAAAAATAATTTCGACAATTACAGCAATACTTACGATAAAACTTAAAAAAGGTTATACTAATTTTTTAACAAAACATCTTCTTCTTTTATGTTGAATGTGTTCGTAGTTTTTCCAATTAGAAATAGCACTGGTATTCGTTTCAAATATTCCGGTTGTTTCTATAAACTTCATCCCCTTACTAATCATTACATTTTGAAGTTCAGCCATTAATATTACAGCAGCTCCGGTGGCCTGATGTTCTGTTTTTACACCTGTCAGCATTTGGTCCATGGTGTCGTTGTTTTTAGCGGCTCTGGCTTGCAATATGTGCCAGAAACCAAAGGGAAATAATTTCCCTCCCGCTTTTTGCATTGCTCTTGAAAGACTTGGCAATCCAATAACAAACCCAATAATTTCGTCTTTCATCTTCACCAATTTCACAAACTCAGGATTCAATAGTTTGATGTACTTTTCACGGTAATAAGCAATCATTTCGTCCGAAAATTTTGTTACAAAAGGTAAATCATCAAATGAATCATTTAATATTTGAAAAATAGTATTGGTATAAGGCAATAACTCTGAGGTTTTAGTAAAATGCATGACATCTATTCCATAGCGTTTTGCTATTAACTTTGCTCCCCTACTCGCTTTATTTACAGCAGTTTCACCTATTGTTAATCGAAACTCCAACCAATCAATTTCCTTTTCATAACCAAAGCTTTCTAGCATTTCCTTATAATATGGATGATGATAAACCGAAGCAATGGATTGAAGGTAATCGAATCCTTCAATTAACATTCCTTGTGTATCAAGATTTGAAAAGCCAAGCGGTCCATGCACTTCTGTCATACCTTTTTCTTTCAACCAAGCTTCAGCCGTATCTAAAAGTTTTGCTAAAACCGCTTTGTCATTAACAAATTCCAAACGAGATATTCTACCAATATTTTTTCCGATTTTTTCTATGTATGGTTTATTCACAATTGCCCCTATCCTACCTACACATATATTTCCATCAAAAACAAGCCAAAACTTTGCTTCGCAAAACTTAAAAGCAGGATTGCTTTCGGGAAGTAATGACTTGATTTCATCTGCTTTCATTGGCGGAACCCAATTTTGGTTTCCTTTATATAACTCAAATTGAAAATCAACAAATTGTTTGCAATCTGCTTTTGTTTTTACTTCTCTTATTGTTATTGACATTTAATACTTTTTTAAACGATGCTAAGATAAAAGAAATGTTTGACTTTATGTCTTGTCTTTAATCAACCTAGCGACAGAAAATTAACAGAAGTTTAACGCATCTAAGTAACAGAAAAAACAATAAAATGAAATGCTTATTCGTAAGTTTGTGAAATAAAAACAGAAAATCATGAAAAAAATAACTTATACAATTGCCATAGCTTTAGCAAGTTTAACTCTTGCTTTTAAAGCAGACCATACCAATACCATTTCGGTTAATACAGAATTAAGTTCAATAGAATGGACAGGAAAAAAAGTTACCGGAGAGCATACCGGAAATATTAACATTAAATCAGGTTCATTAATTATGGATCATGGACTACTTTCTGGAGGTAGCTTTGTTATTGATATGACAAGCATTACTTGCACTGATTTAAAAGGTGGTAGTGCTGATAAATTAGTAGGACATCTAAAATCAAAAGATTTTTTTGATGTAGAAAATCATAATACCGCTACTTTTAAAATTGAAAGCGCCAACTTTATTGAGCCAAAAGAAAATAATGGAAACAACTACCAAATTACCGGTAAGCTTACCATTAAAGGCATCGAAAGCGAGTTAAGTTTTCCTGCAAAAGTTGAAGTTAAGGATAAAATTGTTGCAGCTTATGCCGTAGCAGAAGTAGACAGAACAAAACATGACATTAAATATGGTTCAGCTAGTTTTATTGATGGAATTGGTGACAAAGCCATTGACGATAACTTTACTCTTAAAATAAAGATAGCTGCAAAATAATTCTTGAAAGCATCTATAAAAAAAGCCCGAACAAATGTTCGGGCTTTTTTAGTATCTGTGTAATTTACTAACTATCAATTTTAGCGTATTTCGCATTTTTCTCAATAAACTCTCTTCTAGGTGGAACATCATCGCCCATCAGCATAGAGAAAATTCTGTCCGCTTCAGCAGCGCTTTCTATCGTAACCTGACGTAAAGTTCTGTACTCAGGGTCCATAGTTGTTGCCCAAAGCTGCTCAGCATTCATCTCTCCCAAACCCTTGTAACGTTGAACGGTAACACTACTTTCTTTACCCGAACCTTTCATTTCCTGAAGTAATTTATCTCGTTCTTCATCATTCCAGCAATATCTTTGGTCTTTTCCTTTCTTTAATAAATACAAAGGTGGTGTGGCTATATAAACATATCCATTCTCCACCAACTCTTTCATGTGTCGGAAATAGAAAGTCAAAATTAATGTCTCAATGTGGCTACCATCTACATCGGCATCACACATGATGATGATTTTGTGATATCTTAGGTTTTCTAAGTTCAATGCTTTTGCATCTTCTTCTGTACCCACTCTAACTCCAAGAGCAGTATACATATTTTTAATCTCTTCGTTTTCAAAGATTTTATGATGCATCGCTTTTTCGACATTCAAAATCTTACCTCTTAATGGTAATATTGCCTGAAATCTTCTATCTCTACCCTGCTTAGCCGTTCCGCCCGCTGAATCTCCCTCAACTAGGTAAATCTCACATTGGCTAGGGTCTTTTTCAGAACAATCGGCTAATTTTCCCGGAAGACCTGTAGAAGTAAGTACATTTTTTCGTTGCACCATTTCTCTAGCCTTTCTGGCAGCGTGACGAGCCTGAGCAGCCAAAATTACTTTTTGAACGATTTGTTTAGCATCGTTAGGATGTTCCTCTAAGTAATTAGTAAGCATTTCACTCACCGCCTGGCTAACAGGAGCCTGAACATCACTATTACCTAATTTGGTTTTAGTTTGTCCTTCAAATTGTGGTTCAGCTACTTTAACAGAAATAACTGCTGTCAAACCTTCTCTAAAGTCATCACCGGCAATATCAAACTTTACTTTAGAAAGTAAGCCTGATTCATCTGCATATTTCTTTAGTGTTGTGGTTAAACCTCTTCTAAAACCTGATAAATGCGTTCCACCCTCATGTGTATTGATGTTATTTACATAAGAATGAATATTCTCATTAAATGAAGTGTTGTAAAGCATTGCTACTTCTATCGGCATTCCAAACTTATCACTCTCTAAATAAATAACATCTTGAATTAACGGCTCTCTGTTTCCGTCTAAGAACTTAACAAACTCAGAAAGACCAAGCTCAGAGTGAAATTCATTTACAATATTATTACCCTCTTCATCTTTCTCTCTTTTATCTTCCAGAATAATTCTAATTCCTTTATTAAGGAAAGAAAGCTCACGCATTCTGTTGGCTAAGGTTTCGTAATTGTAAACCACACTATTAAATATAGTGCTATCAGGCTTAAAGGTAACTTCCGTTCCTGTTTCTTCCGATTCCCAATCACCAACTGTTTTTACATCATATAAAGCTTTTCCTCTTTCGTATTCTTGCTGCCAAATTTTTCCTTCACGTTTAACGGTTGCAATAAGATGCTCAGAAAGTGCATTTACACAAGACACCCCAACACCGTGTAAACCTCCGGAAACTTTGTACGAATCTTTATCAAATTTACCTCCGGCACCAATTTTAGTCATTACCACTTCCAAAGCCGATTTGCCTTCTTTTTTGTGCATTCCTACCGGAATACCTCTACCGTCATCTTTTACGGTAACAGAGTTGTCTTCATTAATGGATACATATATATTATTACAATAACCAGCTAGGGCCTCATCTATGGAGTTATCAACAACTTCATATACTAAATGATGTAAACCTCTAACACCTACATCACCAATATACATGGATGGACGCATTCTAACGTGCTCCATTCCTTCTAACGACTGGATACTATCTGCTGAATATAAATTTTTCTCGCTCATTATTTACTATTTTTTTAAGGCACACAAATATAAGTATTCGCTACCTTAAAAAGCGAGTGTTTGGCTAGTAAAATCAATGGGTTTTAAACATGATATTAACAGTTTTTTTAACTGTCGCTTTTTCAGTTGTTTAGGGATTAAAAAAGTGAGAGTTTTTAGCTCCTAAGTAAAACTATTACAGAATTGGAGTATTGCTCATAATCTTTTAGTAGTGCAGTTATTTTTTCTTCCCACTCTTTTTGCTTATCTGAGTTTAAATGATGGTGTGTTTCTTTGTCATACTTTTCCTGCATTTTAAACTCTTTTTTTAAATACTTCTCTTGTAAATCTGCGAATTGTTGCCCTATTTCTGTACCTGTTTTCTTTAATTTTATTTCTTGTAGTTCTTTTCTTAACATTCTTGCATATAGCTCAGTTATGTTAAAATGAAATTGTTCATGAGACAATAGTTCTTTATTTTTTTGGTCCGGTTTAACCCATGAGTACTCTGTATTGAATAATGCTAAGACTTGTATTTTTATTTCATTATTTTCCTGACTTAGTATTTCAAATGTTCTGCTGACATCTGAAAGGGCTCCTATGTATTTATCTTTTTTATATTTTCCCTTAAAGTCATCCCATGTTAGAAGACTGTCTTTATTCCATATTATTCTTTCACCTTTTACTTTTGCATTGGTTAACTTAGCTGTATTGTTTGTTTGGCTATTACAAACAAATGGTGCTATAACTAAAAATAATATTATGAGCCTTTTATTCATATAGTTTGAATTCTACTCTTCTGTTTTGTTTTCTGCCTTCTTCCGTTTCATTTATTGAAATTGGATATTGACTTCCATAGCCTTTGTAGCTTACTCTTTCTACTTCTATTCCTTTATTTATCAAATATTCTGCCACTGCTTTGGCTCTTGCTTGTGAAAGTACTAAATTATCTTGTTCTTTTCCAATATTATCGGTGTAGCCTGATAACTCTATTTTTAGTTTAGGGTTTTGCTCTAAATAGTGTTGTAAACTGTCTAATTCTGAATAAGAACTTTCATCTATTATGCTACTATTTGTTGGGAATGTTAGGTTTTTTAGTACTTGTGCTGTTTTGTTTAACGGTATACTATCTGGTTTTTTATCCAAGTAATTTATAGAATCAATATCAACTACTAAAACATCATCAATATAATAACCTGCGGTTCTTTCTCTGGACTTTTTAACTTTACAAAAGTCTTTTGAACCATTATGAAAGCACCCTATTGTTATAAACTTTTCATCTCCATTTGCCTTGAATGTTCCGGAAATTTTCACCCACTGTTCAACTTCAGTTATAAATGAACTTGATACTACCTGAGGCTCCCAAGATAAAGGTTTCGCAGTTGAAATAACAGTGGGTTTCCCTGTACTAAAATATAAACCAATTCTCCTAGAAGAAAATTTACAATCTTCAGCCAAACTCACCCAAAATTCCACATAATACTCTCTATCCTTCTTTAAAGAGTGTTTTAATTCAGAAGAAACATACTCAGAGTAAATTCTTTTACTCAAAATACCAACATATCCATCTCCTGTTCTTGGTTCTTGAGTTCCATATGCATTTCTTGGCACTGTACAGCCATCATGCCTACAACATTTATTAAAATAGTCCGAAGTACCATGAGTTGGTATGTACCAATTCAATAATGGAAACTTTCTAACAATAGAAGTTATGGAACTGGGACATCTCTTATATTCCTCAAAACTGCCATCTGAAACTAGATTTTGAGAAAACAGAGACAATTGCATACAAAGTAAACACCCTATAAGCCTTATTTTCTTTGAGATACTCATTTACAGTTATAAATTTAACTCATTTCTTCTGAAACAACATAAAAATATTTCCGGGTGGTGAGGGAATAATAATTTCCGCTAATCGAATAAGCCAATTGGGAAGTTTTCCCCTCATATACAGCGTGTGATACTTATTAAACATACGTTTGTAGTGCGTTTCTTTGTAAACTACTTTAAAACCACTCTTTTGGGCAAACTCTATCATTTCACTCATCCTAAATCCGTCAGCCTCAAACTTTGATTTAAAATGACTAGAACTATAGGCGTCATACCATAAAAAATATCCGTTTGGCTGAAGTGAAGCGTAAATGTTTTTTAATGCGCTTTCAATGGCTTCTTTTTCCTTTAAAAACATAAAAATGGTCATGGCAGAAATAAAGTTGGGTTGAGCAAAAGCTAAACTGTCATTTACCAGATCTTTTTTAGTATAGTTTATAGAAGAATTTCTTTGACGGGCTAACTCCAATCTTTCTTCAGACAAATCCACTCCAAATACTTTTGAGGCATTATCTGTAATGGAAACATAAAACTCCGTCCATGTTCCATGTCCGCAACCTACATCCAAAAAATTAAACTTATTTATGTTTTCTCCTTTTCGCCTGATAACATTAAAAATAGTATGAAAAGACTTTAGAAGCTGATTATATCCATAAAAACCTATAGGGTTAACAAATGAATACTTATCAGCATAGATATCTCTTTGCGATGAATTATATTTTTCTTTGACTACGGTTTGATAATTCGTCATCACAAATTGGTCTTAACTTTTTCCCATGGCTTAATTTGCCATACAATAGTAGCACTAGCCAAATGATTGCTGGCTTTGTCATTAATGGTTATTTCATCTTTTATCTCCAGCACATCATTTAGCCCACTTGATAAAAAGTTATCAGGCTTACTCACTTTAGCCGTTGCATCCATTTTAGCCTGATAAAAATACTCAACAGCAATGGATTTCATGATTAACCGATATTTTTTTACATCTAATCGATACAATATAGAAAGCCCTGAAGCATACTCTGCAACAGTCGCTAAACCACAAGCATGAATACCTTTTATATGATTGAAGTTCTTTTTTTTATAAGGAATTAGGGTAGTAAACTCTCCATTCTTAATTTCAGCAACTTTAATGTTGTGGCGCTTATTAAAAGGAACCACAAAGCCCAACAATAAATTTAGTTTCCACAAATGAAAACTACTCTTTTCCGCTTGATTAATTAGACGAACTAAATCCAAAATTAATTTTCAAGGATTTTAGCAATATTTGGTTTAAAATAAAGGCTTCCTTTTAATACTTTTCCATCTTCTCTGTAAATAGGTTTACCATTTTCATCCAACTTACTCATATTGCTTGCCTGTATTTCTTTAAAAACCTCTTCGATTTTATCTTGCAAGCCATGCTTTAAAATCGTCCCACACAAAATGTATAATATATCACCCAAAGCATCTGCTATTTCCACTATATTCCCCTCTTTACAGGCTTCAAGGTATTCTTCATTTTCTTCTTTTAACAGATTATATCGAAGCATAAAATCAGTCTCAGAAAGCTTTGCCTTTAACTCACTGGCATTTTCAATTCCGAAAGCATTATGAAAATCCTTTACCATATCAATGGTATCTTTTAATTTTAATTCGCTCATTGCAATAAATTTTCATAAAAATAATTTTACTAAATCGGATAACACAACTTAATTGTTAACATTTTTTAACAGCAGCCAAAACACTTAGCCATCCTATTCTTCATACATTTGTGTAACTAAAATTTAAGCATGGAAGAAAATCAAAATTTAAATCAACCAGTCTCTACTTCGGAAACTACTCAAAGTTCCGGTAATTTTGATATCAGAGCGATAAACGAAAAGATTGAACGTGAAAGTGCATTTGTAAATGTACTAAAAATGGAAATGGATAAAGTCATCATTGGGCAGAAGCACATGGTGGAACGTTTATTAATTGGGCTTTTAGCAAACGGACACATTTTATTAGAAGGTGTTCCGGGCTTAGCCAAAACGCTTGCCATCAACTCACTTGCCAAAGCCATTAACGGTGATTTTAGCAGAATTCAGTTTACACCTGACTTACTCCCTGCCGACCTTGTCGGTACTATGATTTACAATCAAAAAGAAGAAGCGTTCATCGTGAAAAAAGGACCTATTTTCGCTAACTTTATTTTAGCTGATGAGATTAACAGAGCTCCTGCAAAAGTACAAAGCGCACTTTTAGAAGCAATGCAAGAAAGGCAAATTACCATTGGTGAAACCACACATAAATTGCCCGAACCGTTTTTAGTTCTGGCCACTCAAAATCCGGTTGAGCAAGAAGGAACTTACCCACTACCGGAAGCGCAAGTTGACCGTTTTCTTTTAAAAGTTGTGCTGGGCTATCCGAAAAAAGAAGAAGAGAAAATCATCATCAGAAAAAATATCTCTAAAGAAGGTTTTGCAAAAATCAATCAGGTAATTAAGCCGGAAGACATTATTAAAGCCAGAGAAACCGTTAAAGAAGTTTACATGGATGAAAAAATTGAGCAATATATTGTTGACATAGTATTTGCCACAAGAAATCCGGAAGACTATAAACTTGGCCAGTACGCTCAACTTATAAGTTTTGGCGCTTCACCAAGAGCAAGTATTAGTTTGGCTTTAGCTGCAAAAGCTTACGCTTTTATTAAGAGAAGAGGTTATGTAATTCCAGAAGATGTAAGAGCCGTTTGCCATGATGTGCTACGTCACAGAATTGGATTAAGCTATGAAGCAGAAGCAGAAAACATCACTACCGAAGAAATTATCAATGGAATTTTAAATGCTGTTGAAGTTCCATAATAGTCAGGCAAAGTAGAAGAAGGAAAAAGTGGAAGCCAGAAACACATCAGAAATATTAAAGAAGGTTCGCAAAATCGAAATCAAGACGAAAGGCTTGAGTAATCAGATTTTTGCCGGGCACTACCACTCCGCTTTTAAAGGAAGAGGAATGGCATTTTCTGAAGTGAGAGAGTATCAAATTGGTGATGAAATAAGAACCATTGATTGGAATGTTACCGCTAGATTTAATCACCCATTTGTAAAAGTTTTTGAAGAAGAAAGAGAGCTGACGGTAATGCTATTGGTTGACATTAGTAATTCTCAAGCTTTTGGTAGCCAAAATGATTTTAAGCAAAACATCATTACGGAAATATCCGCTGTTTTAGCCTTTTCCGCCATTAATAACAATGATAAAGTTGGGGTTATATTTTTTACAGATAAAGTTGAAAAGTTTATTCCACCAAAAAAAGGAAGAAGCCACATTTTAATGATTATTCGTGAGTTATTAGAATTCAAGCCTGAGAACAAAAAAACTAATGTAAACGAAGCGATACGATATTTTAATAATGTAATTAAAAAGAGAAGCACTGCTTTTTTAATCTCTGACTTTATTGATACCTCCAACTTTGAGTCCTCTTTAAAAATTGCCAATAAAAAACATGATTTAATTGCTCTTAGAGTTTACGACAAAAGAGAAATGGATATACCACCGCTAGGCTTAGTGAGGTTTTTAGACCCTGAAACAGGTAAGTATATCTGGATAAATACTTCCAGTAAAAAAGTGAGAGATGATTTTAAAATTAGTGCCTTAAAAAAGGAAGCGGAATTAGTAAACACATTTAGAAAATCAGGTGTTGATTACGTGCCAATTGCCACACATCAATCATATATAAAACCCTTGATGGGATTGTTTAAAAGAAGAGAAGGAAGATAATGTTCAAACAACTTGGTTTATACATATTATTATCGATTCTTTCTTTGAGTGTATTTGCTCAAGAAAAAAAGGTAGAGGTTTACCTTGATTCCAATTCAATTAAAATTGGTGAGCAAACCAAAATTACCGTTAGAGCTTTTGCACCCAGTGCAAGCAAAATTATATTACCGCTTTTCTCTGACACCATAACTAAAGAGATTGAAGTACTTAGTCTTGCAGACCAAGATACCTCTTTTGAAGGAGCGCAGCTCGAAAACAAAATGATTTCCGAAACCTACATTATTACTTCGTTTGACAGTGGATTTTTTGTTATTCCACCACAAGCTTTTATGATTGATGATGACACCGTATTCTCAGAGCCTATACTCCTAACCGTAAATACTGTTTCGGTAGATACTACTGAAGCTATTAAAGAAATAAAAGACGTTATTGAGGTAGAATACACCTTGCTTGATAAAATTAAAGACAATTGGCACTATATCGCTTTGGGAATAGCTGTATTAGGCTTAATCGCATTTTTGATTTATTTCTTTTTCTTTAGAAAAAAACCTGTTGAAGAAAAGCCTGTTATTGTTAAAACTATTCCTGCTCACGAAGAAGCATTGGCTGCTTTAAATAAAATTAAATCTGAAAAGCTATGGCAAAACAATAAAACCAAAGAGTATTATAGTGCCATTACAGATGTATTAAGAATTTATATTGAAAGAAGATTCCATGTTCCTGCTATGGAACAAACCTCTGATGAAATTCAGGCTTCTTTCCGTCATGTTAATATCAGTTTAGATTTAAAAGAAAGGCTTCATGCCAACTTTAAATTAGCAGACTTAGTAAAGTTTGCAAAGGAAAAACCGCTTCAATATGAAAATGAAAAAATAATTGAAGATGCCTTACAGTTTGTAAAAGCAACCACTCCTGTTCAACAAAAAACTACGAAAGAAGATGAAGTGGTTGAATAACATAGAATGGGCAAATCCAGAGTTTTTTTGGTTAGTGTTAATCATACCATTACTTATTGGTTGGTATATTTTAAGAAGGAACAAATGGAAAGGAGAAATTCCTTTTTCACAAACCTCTAATTTTTCAAAGAAACAATTTAACTGGTACAATATACTTGTTCATGTTCCTTTTGCTTTAAGATTAATGGCACTTAGCGCTATTATTGTTGCACTTGCTCGTCCTCAATCTTCACTAAGCTGGCAAGATGTTACTACAGAAGGAATTGATATCGTAATTGCTTTAGATGTTTCGGGTTCAATGCTTGCCGAAGACTTTTCACCTAACAGATTAGAAGCTTCTAAAGAAGTAGCCATGGAATTTATTTCTGAAAGACCAAGCGATAGAATTGGCTTGGTAGTATATGGTGGTGAAAGCTTTACACAGTGCCCGTTAACTACAGACCATGATGTAATCATTAACCTTTTTAAAGGAATCAAACATGGTATTATTGAAGACGGAACAGCTATAGGCATGGGATTGGCCACAGCAGTTAACAGATTAAGAGAAAGTGATGCAAAGAGTAGAGTAGTTATTTTATTAACAGACGGAGAAAACAATAAAGGCTCTATCCCTCCTATTACTGCTGCTGAAATTGCAAGAGAGTTTGGAGTTAGAGTATATAGTATTGGTGTAGGAACTATTGGCGAAGCTCCCTACCCAGTTCAAACTATGTTTGGTATAAAAAGACAAATGCAAGAAGTAAGAATTGATGAGAAAACTCTTCAAGAAATAGCAAGCATGACAGATGGAAAATACTTTAGAGCTACCGACAATAAGAAGCTTGCTCAAATTTATCAAGAGATTGACCAAATGGAGAAGGCTAAAATTCAAGTAACGGAATATAAAAAGAAAAGTGAAGAGTTTTTACCATTTGCCATTATTGCATGTGTTCTATTAGTGTTAGAATTTTTGTTTTCTAAACTGATTTTAAAGGGTGTTTTATAAATGATGCGATTTCAATACATAGAATTTATGTGGTTGTTGTGGATAATTCCCTTCATTATACTTACCTATATTCTCTTAAATACCTGGAGAAGAAAGCGTCTAAAAGAATGGGGAGACAAAAAGCTTACCGACCAACTTACCAAAACCATTTCAAGACCTAAAAGAAATTTAAAAATTGTTCTTTTCTCTCTTGGGTTATGTTCGTTAATTCTTGCTTTATGTAATTTACAATTTGGCTCAAAGTCAGAAGAAGTAAAAAAACAAGGAATTGATATTGTTGTTGCCTTAGATGTTTCTAACAGTATGACTGCCGAAGATTTAACACCTAATAGATTAGAGGCAGCTAAAAGAAGCATTTCGCAATTAATTGATAAGCTAAGAAGTGACAGAATTGGCATCGTTTTATTTGCCGGACAGTCTTATGTTCAGCTTCCAATTACTACTGATTATGCTGCAGCCAAGTTATTTACCGGTACCATAGACACTAAAATTATTCCTACCCAGGGAACTGCTATTGGTGATGCTATTGAAACATCTATTGGTTGTTTTGATCCGGAAAGCCCGACTAAAAAAGCAATTATTGTAATTACAGATGGTGAAAACCATGAAGACAATGCAGTTAGTGCAGCCGAAAAAGCAAAAGAAGCAGGTATTAATGTGTATTGTATTGGCATAGGTTCAGAAAACGGAGCGCCTATTCCAATTTACCAAAACGGAATTCAACAAGGTTTTAGAAAAGCACCGGATGGCAGCACAATTATGACAAAATTAAATGAGCAAATGCTCTTAGAAATTGCCTTGGCTGGCAACGGAACATATATTCGTTCTACCAATGCGGGAACAGGTATTAAAGATATTATGAACGAATTGGATAAATTGGAAAAAACAGAATTTGGTTCTACGGTTTTTACCGACTATGAGGATCGCTTTCAAATTTTTCTGATTATTGCACTACTTTTATTTGTTACAGATGCATTAATATCTGAAAGAAGAAACTTTAGATTTTCATCAATTGACTTATTTGGAGAAAAGAAATGAAAAGAGTTTTAGTCATATTGCTTTTATTAATCGTTCAGCTGGGATTTTCTCAAGAAGAAAAGAAAGCTCAGATAAAAGATGGTAATACAGCCTATCGTAAAGAGAACTATGTAGAAGCAGAAAACAAATACAAAGAGGCTTTATCAGGCACAAGCGATGATAAAAAGATAAGTAACTTTAATTTAGGCAATGCTTATTATAAGCAAGGCCGCTATGAAGAAGCTGCAACACAATTTGAAGCCGCTGCTGCCATGACAGATGATAAAAAAGCCAAAGCACAGTCTTATCATAACCTTGGCAACTCCTATTTAAAGGATAAAAAGTATGAAAAAAGCATTGAAGCCTACAAAAATTCACTTAGATTAAACCCTGAAGATGAAGACACCAGGTATAATTTAGCCTACGCCAAAAAAATGCTTCAGCAACAACAGCAGCAACAAAATAAAGATCAGAATAAAGACCAAAACAAGGATAACCAAGAGAAAAAAGACGAAGAACAAGAAAAGAAAGACGAAAACAAAGAGGAAAATAAGGACAAAGAAGAAGAGAAAAAAGACCAAGAAAAAGAACAAAACAAAGATGGAGAAGGCGAAGAAAACAAAGACAAACAGGAGCAACAACCAAAACCCAATCAACTATCTAAAGAAGATGCTAAACGTTTGTTAGATGCATTGAATAACGAAGAAAAAAATGTACAAGAGAAGTTGCAAGGACAAAAAGTAAAAGCCAAAAAAGTAGAAATTGAAAAACCATGGTAGTTTTAGTGATTAGTTAATTAGTAAATTGGATAAATAGTAGAAAAGTGATTTTAGATAAGTACATATATCGTTTTCCTAGAACAGCAGCTTTAATTGCTTTCTGTCTCCTATGCTTTGGTGCCTTTTCACAAGATGCTACATTTACTGCTAAAGCACCATCAAGTGTTGCTGTTGGGCAAAAGTTTGAGATTAAGTTTACCACTAACTCCAGTAATGTAAGTAGTTTCAAAGGGCCTGCTTTAGACGGGTTTTCTATTTTATCAGGACCAAATCAATCACGTAGTGTACAAATCATCAATGGCTCCATGACCTCTGAAGTATCATTAAGTTATGTTTTGGTGGCACAAAAAGAAGGAACCTTTACCATCCCTCCTGCTAAAGTTATGGCAGATGGAGAAACATTACTTTCCAATGAAATAACTATCACCGTTACTAAAGGTAGCAGCAATAACTCTTCTAGTGGTGGGGGCAGTTCAAATAGTGGTTCAACACAATCAAGCTCGGGAACTGATTATTCAAAGCATTTATTCCTTTCCACAGCAGCTACCAAGCGCACAGTTTATGTGGGTGAACATCTTACTTCTACTTACAAGCTTTACAATAGAGTAAGATTCACCGGAAGTTCAGTAGAAAAGATGCCATCCTTAAATGGTTTCTGGAGTCAAGATGTTAAATCACCTTTTGAGCAAGTACAATGGACTACCGAATATGCCAATGGATTAAACTATGAAGTAGCTGAGCTAAAGAAAACAGTTTTATTTGCACAACGTTCCGGTGAATTGGTGTTAGATCCGCTGGAAATGACTTTTGATGTACAGTTACAGTCTAGAAATTTCTTTGATAACTTCTTTGGAAGAACACAAACTGAAAAAGTAACCATTAAAAGTACTCCGGTAAAGATTAAAGTACTTCCACTTCCTGAAAAAGGAAAACCGGAAGACTTTAACGGTGCTGTAGGTAGCTTTAACTTTTCTGCTGAAATAGATAAAAACAAAGTAAAAGCCAATGATGCCATTAATTTAAAAGTGAGAATAACCGGAACAGGAAACTTGAAGTTGATAGAACAACCTGTTATTACTTTCCCGGCCGACTTTGAAGTATATGACCCAAAGATTAATGAAGATATAAAAGTAACCGCATCAGGAGTAAGTGGCTATAGAGAATACGAATACTTAATTATTCCAAGAAGAGCAGGCGATTTTACCATAGACCCTCTCACCTTTAGCTATTTTGACCCTAGCAAAAAGCAATACATCTCTCATCAATCCGGAACATTTGAGATTAAGGTTGAGAAAAACCCTAATGCCAACGCATCAGGTGTGGTAACCTCATTAGCAGATAAAGAAGACATTAAAGTATTAAACGAAGACATTCGTTATATCATTCCTTCCTTTACGCTTCAGTCGACAGGTAGTAATTTAATAGAAAGCTGGTGGTTTTATCTATTGCTTTTGATTCCTGCTTTGGTATTTTTAATTGTTTTTATTCTTAGAAAGAATATTAGGGAACATTTAACCAATGCCGATTTAATTAGTTATAAAAAGGCAAGTCAAATGGCGAATAAGCATTTAAAAAATGCCAGAAAAGAATTAGAGGCAGGCAATAAAACTGAGTTCTATAATTCACTTATCATGGCTATTTATGGATACGTTGCCGATAAACTAAAAATTAAAAACGCCTCTTTAACCAAAGATAACTTAAGAGATACCTTAGCTTCAAAAAACATATCCGAAAATAATATTCAGCAGTTCCTACAAATTATTGACACTTGCGAAATGGCAAGATATGCTCCTGTAGCAGGAAGCAATGAGCAAGAATTACTAAGCAAAACCGAACAAACTATTAAATCTATCGAAAATGAAATATAGTTTAGGCAAAATAGTTTTGATAGTATGTGCAGTATTTTCGTTTGCAACTGCACAAGCAGGATTGGTAGACAAAGCAGCCAAGCATTATGAGGATGGGCAATTTGCAGAGGCTGAAAAGGTTTACAGAACTTTACATGAAGATTACCCACAAAGCTTTGAGGTAAACTATAACCTTGGCAATAGCTTGTTTAAGCAAGGTAAGATTACCGAAGCCATCTTGTATTATGAAAAAGCCTTGAAGCTGAAACCCAATAACGAAGATGTAAAACATAATTTAAAACTATCATATTTAAGAACCGTTGATAAGATTGAGCCTCAACCCGACTTGTTTTTAACGGCTTGGGCAAAAAATTTAGCTCTTTCAAAATCTACCAAGTATTGGCCTATGTGGAGCATTATATTAGTATGCGTTAGCTTTCTGATGTTGATAGTTTATCTGTTTATAGGTCAGCCAAGACTCAAAAAGATTAATTTCTTCGGTGGCTTGGTATTCATTGCCATTAGCTTGATTTATTTAATTATTGGCATTTACCAAAATAGCTTGCTAAATGACAATGAAACAGCCATAGTGTTTACCCCAACCTTAAATGTAAAAGGTGGTCCTTCAGAATCGGCTACTAAATTGTTTGTGGTGCACGAAGGCACCAAAGTAGTTATAAAATCTACCCAAGAAGATTGGGTGGAGATTAAACTCATGAACGGAAATGTGGGCTGGGTGAAGCAAGAAAACCTCAAGAACATCTAACATTGAAAGTCCTTTCTACCAATATAGGCCGATGCGAAACCCTGCACTGGAAAGGTAAAACATACGAATCAGGAATTAATAAGCGGCAAGTCAAAGAAGGCATTTACCTTACTTCGCTTGGCGTAAAGGACGACCATATTTCCGAGACCAAAGTACATGGTGGGAAAGAAATGGCCTGTTATCTATTTAGTCATGAGCATTACCCGCATTGGAAACTACAATACCCTGATTTAGTTTGGGAATACGGCATGTTTGGCGAAAATCTTACCGTAGAGCAGTTTAATGAAAAGGAAGTATGCATTGGTGATGTGTATGCGCTTGGCGATGCCCTTATTCAGATTTCGGAAGTGCGAATGCCATGCTATAAGTTGGGTATAAAGTTTGACAATCAAAGTATAATCAAAGAATTTATCGACTATGGCGTTTCCGGTGCTTACCTAAGAGTACTACAAGACGGATTGGTAAAACAAGGTGATGTTTTACAACTCACACAAAAGAGCAAAGACCAAATAAGTATTTGGGATGTCAATCAAATGATTTACGGAAATGCTTCCAAACAAATGCTTCAGCAAAGCTTGAAGAGTGATGAGCTCAATGAAAACATAAAAAGAAAGCTAAGAAAATATCTTAGCTAACTCTTTACTTTTCTACTAACTACAAAGTTTCTTAACCAACTATACTGTTAATCATAATTAATCGCACATATGAAGAGCAACAGAAAGAAGATGGAAGAAAGAAACCAAAAACAAAAATCGTAGAAAAATGAAAACAAGAAAAACTTCATAGTTGTGGGGCATTTGCATATTCCTCAACCAGGTTTTTATTGTATAATCTTGACATAAACTTATCTCGTTCCATGTCTTTGGATAAGCCTCTGATAGTATTAACAGGCACCTCTAATAAATCAAGAATAATAAGACCGTCCAGAGATTTGTTAAACTTTGGGTCAATATTAAAACCCAGCAACTTGGCATTTTGCTCCAGGTATTTTCTTAATAGCACAGGCAAGGTCATTCGGTGGTCTTCTATTTCTCTGATTAAATTATTGAGGCGCCTGATGTCTCCATTCACTTCTGCATACTCTAAGAAGTTATCAAACATTTTTTCTTTTACATTATAAGGCGTTCTGGGGGTGATTAAAGGAGCAAATTTATCATGATAGAAATGTAGTTTCAGAAAATCAATGATTACACGTTTAGAAAGGTCGGAAAAGTCATTACTAATAGTTACCGGACCTATTAGATAACGATATTCTTCGTTTTTAATAAGCAGATACAATATTCCTTTCCATAATAGGAACAAACTAAGCGGGTTTTTCTGATAACCTTCTGCTACAAATGATCTTCCTAATTCCAATGACTTTGCTAATACAGGCAGAAAGTCTTTTTTTATCTTGAAAAGGGAATTAATATAAAAACCTTTTTTGCCATAAGCCTTCAATATTTCAGCACCTTTACCTACACGGTATGCTCCGACTATTTTTTTTGAATGGTCGTCCCAGATAAACAAGTGCTGATAATATAAATCATGCTCATCAAGGTCGATGCTTTTGTTGGTTCCCTCTCCTACTTTTCTAAATGATATTTCACGTAGCCTACCTATTTCATTTAGCGTAACCGGAATTTTGTTAGCGTTTACACAAAAGACGGTATAGTTGTTAGAACTAAA
>JAUHYR010000057.1 GCA_030426475.1 Bacteroidia bacterium | reverse complement strand
TTTTTCAGACCATCTAAATTACTGGAAATACAACTTTAGCGCATTAATGATAACGGATACTGCCTTTTACAGAAATAAGAATTATCACGAAAAAGGAGATGTTATGGAAGTTCTTGATATTGTCCGAATGTCCAAAGTGATTGATACCGTGTTCGCTTCTTTGCTAAAAATGAATAAGAAATTTTAACTTTGCACCCATGCAAAAATATTCACTTACACATTTAAAGGAACTTGAGTCAGAAGCTATTTACGTCTTAAGAGAAGTAGCGGCTCAATTTGAACGTCCTGCATTATTGTTTTCAGGTGGTAAAGATTCAATAGTGGTAGCACATTTAGCTCGAAAAGCTTTTTATCCTGCAGCTATTCCATTCCCGTTAGTTCATATTGATACAGGTCATAATTTTCCTGAAACCATTACTTTTAGGGATGAGTTTGTAAAAAAGATTGGGGCACAGCTTATTGTTGGCTCTGTACAACAAAGTATTGATGAAGGGAAAGTAGTAGAAGAACAAGGTTTAAATGCCAGTCGTAATAAATTACAAACGGTTACTTTGCTTGATACCATTGAGCAAAATAAGTTTGATGCATGTATGGGAGGAGCTAGAAGAGATGAAGAAAAGGCCAGAGCTAAAGAAAGGTTTTTCTCACATAGAGATGCTTTCGGACAATGGGACCCTAAAAATCAGCGACCGGAACTTTGGAATATTTTTAATGGAAAAAAACACATGGGTGAACATTTTAGAGTTTTCCCAATAAGCAACTGGACGGAGATGGACGTATGGCAATACATTCTTTCTGAAAATATTGAAATTCCTAGCATCTATTTAGCTCATGAAAGAAATGTGTTTAATCGTGACGGAGTGTGGATGGATGTAAACGATATTATTCTTCGTAAGGACAATGAAACTCCTGTAAAGAAAATAGTTCGATTTAGAACAATAGGTGACATGACTTGTACCGGAGCAGTGGAGTCAACTGCAGACACACTTGAAAAAGTAATACAGGAGGTTGCTGCAGCCAGAACAACAGAAAGGGGCACACGTGCTGATGATAAGCGTTCTGAAGCTGCAATGGAAGACAGGAAAAAAGAAGGATATTTTTAGCGAATTATTGAAACTGAGAAAAACACAATGGAAAATCAACAAAATATAGACTCTGGCTCATATTTAAACATGGAGTTACTTCGTTTTACAACGGCAGGTAGCGTAGATGATGGTAAAAGTACTTTGATAGGGCGATTGCTTTACGATTCTAAATCCATATTTGAAGACCAATATGAAGCTATTGAAGAAAGCAGTAAAAGAAAAGGAGAGGAGCATGTTAATTTAGCACACCTAACAGATGGATTGAGAGCAGAAAGAGAGCAGGGAATTACAATTGACGTAGCTTATAGATACTTTGCTACTCCAAAGCGAAAATTTATTATTGCCGACACTCCGGGACATATTCAATATACCAGAAACATGGTTACGGGAGCTTCTACGGCTAACTTAGCCATTGTGCTTGTTGATGCCAGAAAAGGAATGGTAGAGCAAACCAGTCGTCATTCTTTTATTGCTTCATTGCTTGGAATTCCTCATGTAGTTTACTGCATTAATAAAATGGATTTAGTAGATTATTCTGAAGAAACCTTTAATAAAATTAAAGAGGATATACAGAATTTTTCAGCTAAGCTTGAAACAAAAGATATACACTTTATTCCCATTAGTGCATTAAACGGAGATAATGTAGTACATAAATCTGAAAATATGCCTTGGTATGAGGGCACTACATTGATGTATCTTTTAGAAAATATTCACATTGCCAGTGACCATAATCACAGAGATTGTAGGTTTCCTGTTCAGTATGTTATTCGACCTCAATCAAAAGAGTTGCATGATTACAGAGGATATGCGGGAAGAATAGCAGGTGGAATATTTAAAGCAGGTGATGAGGTGAAGGTTTTACCATCCGGAAAAACATCTAAAATAAAATCAATAGATACTTTTGATGGATCTGTGGAAGAAGCCTTTGCTCCAATGTCTGTGACTATTACATTAGAAGATGAGGTAGATATTAGCAGAGGAGATATGATTGTTCGTGAAAATAATCAACCGGAAGTAGTGGCAGACTTTGATGTAATGCTATGTTGGATGAATGATAAGGGTCTGATGCCAAGTGGAAAATACTATATCCGAAACACTTCCAACGAAGCCAGATGTATGGTGACGGAAATAAAATACAAGGTTGATATTAATACACTTCATAGAATAGAAGATGATAAAAATATCTCTATGAATGATATTGCCAGAGTAAGTTTAAAAACCACAAAACCATTATTTGTAGATAGGTACTCTAGAAATAGAAACACCGGTAGTATTATTTTGATTGATGAAGCAACCAATGAAACTGTTGCTGCAGGAATGATTGTTTAAAGAATCTTTTTTAGCAATCTTAATCTGTGTGAGTAGGAGTTTGTTTCCTCATTGAAAATCCCGTAGTGGTCTAGCTTATCTATTCTAACTTTACCTGAAGCATGAATTATTCTGTTGTTTTCTAAAATAATTCCTACATGAATTATATTACCTTCTGCGTTGTCAAAAAAGGCTAAATCAGCAGGAGTGGCTTCTTCCAAAAAGCTTAGTGTTTTTCCCATTTCAGCTTGTTGAGAGGCATCTCTGGGTAAATTATAAGAGTTAATTCTGTAAACCATTTGTACAAATCCCGAACAATCAATGCCGAAAGGAGTTTTCCCACCCCATAAATACGGAGCGTTTAAATACAGAAATGAATCTTGAATGATGTTTTTTCTTTCTGTTTTAGCTTTGATTTTAATGTCACCGTCATAGGTGAATTTTTTTCTTGAAATGCTTGTATTGTTTTTATCAGAAAGACCACTGCCTATAACAATAGGAAAAATATTTTTTTCTTCTTTCTGGCTAACTAAACCAATGGGAGAGTAGCAATAGGTAGCTGGATTTTTTTGTTTTGAAAATTCTTTTTGTGTGCATGGAAGATATTGTTTTCTATCTACCCAACATTCATAATCATCTAAGGCAATTTTAATTTTAGCCCACTTTTCGGTTTGTTCTAATATTTCAAAGTAATCTCCAAATAAGAGTTGGGTTACCATCTCACTTTTGTCAGAAGCTTCTGCTCTACATGGAGCAATAGCAAGATGGCAAACACCGTATCTCATTCTACATGTTTTCGATAATCATAGCTGAAGCGCCACCACCACCATTACAAATTCCTGCTGCGCCTAACTTTCCGTTATTTTGTTTTAAAACATTAATTAGTGTTACAATAATTCTTGAGCCTGAGTTTCCTAGTGGATGACCTAATGAAACTGCTCCACCATTTACGTCAACTTTTGCCGAGTCTAAACCTAATTTTTGAATGTTGGCTAAACCGACAACAGAAAATGCTTGATTTAATTCCCAAAAATCAATATCCTCATTTTTTAAGTTTACTTTTGCTAAAGCTAAAGGTAAAGCTTTTGAAGGTGCTGTAGTAAACCATTCCGGTTCTTGAGCAGCGTCAGCATAGCTTACTAACTTTGCTAAAGGCTTAATTCCTAATTCTTCGGCCTTTTCTTTACTCATTAAGATAAGTGCAGATGCTCCGTCATTTAAGGTAGAAGCATTTGCTGCAGTTACTGTTCCGTCTTTTACAAAAACAGGTTTTAGCTGTGGAATCTTTTCCATTTTTACGTTTTTGTATTCCTCATCCTCACTTACTACAATTGGGTCGCCTTTTCTTTGAGGAACTTCTACCGGAACAACTTCATCCTTAAATTTTCCTGCAGCCCAAGCAGCAGCACTTCTTTTATATGATTCAATGGCAAAATTATCCTGGTCTTCTCTAGAAATATTACATTCCTTTGCACAAAGCTCTGCGGCATTCCCCATGTGATAGTTATTATAAACGTCTGTTAATCCATCTAACACCATTCCGTCTTTGGCTTTAATATCGCCAAGTTTAACGGCATTTCTCCCATTTAAATAATGTGGAACCATTGACATATTTTCCATTCCACCGGCTATTACAATATCATTATCTCCCGACTTAATGGTTTGTGCTGCAAGGCTTATAGCTTTCATACCTGATGCACAAACTTTGTTGACAGTAGTACAGGGAACAGTGTTATCAATTCCGGCAAAAATTGCTGCTTGTCTTGCAGGTGCTTGCCCTAATCCTGCCTGTAATACACAGCCCATAAATACTTCATTTACTAGCTTTGCATCAATTTTAGCTTGCGCTAATGCACCTTTTATAGCTATTGCACCTAACTGAGGTGCAGGTACTGTTGATAATGCTCCTCCAAAACTTCCTATTGGCGTTCTTACTGCCGCCACAATATATACTTCTTTCATATGATTATATTTATTTATTTTAAGTTGGTCATATGGAACTCCCATAATAATCATTCACCTGTGTGAAAATTTTTACTTCTGGTCGTTTCATTACGATTATGAATTAATAAATTTAAACTGTACGAAAGTAACTAAACTAAGTAAGAATTAAAAGAGAAGAAAACGACAAAAATTACTTTTTCTGCTTAGGGTCAATGGCGTCTGTAAGTCCCTCACCAACAAGGTTATAAACGGTAACTGTGATGAAGATGGCTAAACCAGGGAAGATGGCCAGCCACCATGCTGAAGGTGTTTGACGGGACATGGCAAGCATAGAGCCCCAAGTGATTTCTTCTGCAGGCATTCCTATTCCAATAAATGATAATGTAGCTTCAATTAAAATAGCCGCTGCAATACCAAAAGCAATTGCAATTAATACAGGAGAAAGTGCATTTGGAATTGCATGTTTAACTATTGTTCTAAGTTCGTTGTAACCTAAAGCTTTAGCAGCTTCCACATACTCTAGTCTTCTAATTCTAAGTAATTCCGCTCTCATAAATCTTGCAATACCTGTCCATGAAGTTAATCCTATAATTACCATAACAATAGCAACGGAAGGCTTTTCAACAGTTGCAGAAATAGAGATAATTAAGAATAGGGTAGGAACAGAAACCATTATTTCTATTAATCTACTTATGATAATATCTAATGGAATAGTAACTTTTTTAGACAAAAAGGGAACATTTGATAATACCTTTGCAAATAGATTAGCTAATAATAGTAAGCCTATTATAATGGCAAAGCTTATCAGCAACTCAACAACAACAGACCCCATTCCTTCTGCCATTGCTTCGCCCAATGTATAAGAGCGATTTCCAAAACCATAGAATATTCCAAAGAAAAGAGCGAGTACATTTAATATTATTGAAGCAACAGTCATTTTAAGTTTATCATCACCAAAATATCCCGCCAATGAACCCATTAAAATACCAATAAGTGCAGCAATTCCCATAGATATTAAACCGACAAGTAATGCCGTTTTAGTTCCATGAATCATTCCTGATAAAACGTCTCTTCCAATTTCATCTGTTCCCAGCCAATGTTTCCATCTAGTAGATTCAACTTCCTGGTCGTCCATTGGACTTACAGAGTTGGAATTTAGAACATCTAAGTTTTGTGGTAAATAAGGAACAGGTGGCCATATCACAGACTCAAATTCTAAATCCTTCCAGGTAATGTTTTTAAACTCATCTTGCCATTCACTTAAACCCCAATCTACAGCAATTCCTTTAAATACAGGAAAATATGTGTTTCCCTGATAAGTACACATCAGTGGTCTTTCATTGGCAATAAAATCAGAGAGAAGGGCAATAAGGGCAAATAGCATAATTATTCTCAGTGACCATACCGCCAGTTTGTTTTTCTTAAACTGCTTACGAACAATTTGCCAATAGCTTTCGCTAGCTCCTGCATTTTTGCTTTCGCGCTCCTCAATAATTGTCGGTATGTCTTTTATCTCTTCAGTCATTATTTTTTTCCGCTTGAAAAAGATATTCTTGGGTCAACAAATGCATATAATAAATCCGCTACTAAATTTCCTATTAGCGTAAGAATTGCCGTAAACATTAAAACTGTGTAAACAATAGGGTAGTTACGGGCAGTAAGTGCTTCTAAAGTAAGTTTTCCTACTCCGGGAATTGAGAAAATAAACTCAATCACAAATGAGCCACTTATTGCTAAAGGAAATACGTTGGCAAATAAAGTGATAATCGGAATCAATGAGTTTCTCAAAGCGTGTTTCCAGATTACGGTGTTTTCTTTCAAGCCTTTTGCTCTGGCAGTTCTTATAAAGTCTTGTTCTATTACATTTAACATTCCACCTCTCATTTGTCTTGATATAAAAGCAAATGAAGCATAGGTTAGACAAAATACAGGTAAAATCAATCTATGGGAAGTGTCAATAAATCTATCCCAAAAGGGTGCGCTTTCCGGTAGTTTTCCTAAGCTAAATGCGGGTGGAAACAAATCTAAATAGTCACCACCACATAAGAAGATAATTAGTAGAGTTGCAATCCAGAAATTGGGAAGTGAATACAACATAAATAGCGTTGCGGTAATAGACTTTTCCGTTTTTGAACCTTTATCAACAGCGGTTTTAATTCCTAATGGAATAGCTACTATATATGCTAGTATAATAGAAAGCGTGCTTAATAAAACTGTCCATTGTAGTGCATCCCATAATACAGAAGATACCGGACGCTTGTCTTTATAGGAAGTTCCAAAATCACCCCTTAAAAAACCTTTCCCCATATAGATTTTACCTGATTCTTTTTGTCCAAACCAAGGTTCATCTCCAAATATCCAGTTATGATACTGATTATCTAAACCGTACCATATAAATTTCGGAATATAATGTTGGTGAGGACTTTGGTTTTGCACAATGCTAATGATAGCTTTTTGCAATGCAGTAAAGTTTGGTCTTACCGGTATAAACTCTCGGTCACCGTTAACTATAAAATCAATATTGCTGATAATGGTGGATGCGGTTTTTTCATCTGCCGTTGTATAAAGGGAATTGGTGAATTCTTTTAGTTTTCTAAAGTCTTCGGCTAAATCCTCAGATACAGTCAGTAAAAAAAGCTTATTCTCAAACTTCTTAATTAGTGAATAATAATTAGCTATTTGAGGCCAGTTACCATACTTAAACGAAAGTTTCTCTAATGTTTCTCGGTGAGATTTTTTATGAACTCTGTAAAGTGTATCACTATAAGTAGCATTGGTAAACGAAAAATAGAAGAGCGGTTTGTCTAAACCCAGTTTAGCTCTTTGTTCAATATACGCCTGCTCTGATGCCAGTTTGTCAGAAGATTGTCCTGTGTTTGAGCTCTGATTTAACATAGAGTCAACAGGGTCTCCGGGAGTGTTAATGCTAATGATAAAGGTTAATAAAGATATTGCAACAAGTGTTGGAATAAAAATTAATAACCTAGTAAGAATATATTTTAGCATCTAAAGCTTTTTACTTCGTTGTAGCTGAACTTGTTGTAAATGCTGCTTCCCAATATCCCGGTCTCATAGCACTGGTTTCTGCATTTCCGAATCTATTATGAATGGCAATTCTTTCAGTAGGTGCGTATAGGAAGATGTAATGACAATTGTCATACATTATTTCCTGTAACTTATAATTGAATTTAGCCCTTTTGTCTTCATCTAACGAAACTCTTATAGAGTCGATTAACGCATCGGTTTCAGCATTTCCAAATCCGGTATAGTTAGAGCCACCATTATATGATTCTGTATGGAATATTTGTTTGTGGTCGTTTGGTGTAGGAGCCGCAACCCATCCGCCATAGAACATTTCGAATTTATGGTTCTTTTGGTTTTCTATATATATTGACCAATCTTCTGGAACAACATCTACTTTAATACCTACTTTTCTACAGTCTTCCTGAAAGAAAAGAGCAGTTTGTTTTCTAATGTCATTTCCTGCATTTACAGTAAATTTAATGGTTAGGTCAGTTTTTTTACCGTTAATCATCATGTCTAAAGTTCCGTCACCATCACTATCTTCCCAACCTACTTCAGCTAATAATTCTTTAGCTTTTTCAGGATTATAGTCGTATGGCTCGATGTTAGGATTGTATTGCTTTTTCTTGCTTGGGTGTATTGGCCCTGTTACTCTTTGACCGTAACCGTATTGTAAAATCTTAATTAACTTATCTACATCTACTAAGTGTGCAAAAGCCTGACGCGTCCTTTTGTCAGAGAACTTAGGTAAACGGGTATTAATTCCTAAGTAATTGTATGCCATAAACGGTGGAGTAGAGGCATTGTATTTTGAAAGGAATTTTTCATTTTCCTTTAATTCTGAGAAATCTTTTGGTTTAACACTTCTCATTAAATCAATTTGCTCGCCTTTAAGGGCAACCAAAGCCGCTGTTTGGTCGTTAATGGTTTGATAAGTGATTTGAGGAAGGTTGGCTACTAAATAATCGTTTTTGTTTTCAGTGACATTGTCTCCCCACCACTTTTCTTTTCTTACTAATGTTATTCTTTGTCCGGTAACCCATTCTTTTAGCGTATATGCTCCAGAACCTTTAATGTAATCTTTTTCTCTTTGGAAGTTTTCAGAGTTAAACCAGTCTGCAAACTCAACAATTTTAGGATTGTCTTTTAATTTATCCGCTTCAGTATTTAACTGAACGATAGTGAACTCATCCATTAACCCTTTTGGGTCATAAGTGCTTTTAGGTAAAATGGCAAAGTCACCGGAGCTGGATTCAGCTAGGATATATACTTTGTCACAAATAAAAGTGAATTTCTTAGGGTCATCATCATAAAACTTCATGTCTAAGATAAACTCATAATATGGTTTTATCCTGGCATTGTCAACTTTTGGGTTTTTTAAAGCTTTTAATGAAAACTCTACGTCTTTAGCGGTAATAGGTGTGCCATCATCCCAAGTGGCTTCTTGTCTAATTCTATAAGTAATGTTTAACCCGCCTTTGTCATTTGGTTCAAGTGTGGGACGGCTTTCTGCTAAAATAGGAACAAGCTCTAATGTTTTAAAATCAATACCTAAAAGGTTTTGAAAAATATTGGTCATTACATAGCTGGCACCTGCATCTTGGTAATTGTATGGGTTGAGCATATCAGCATCCGATAGCTCATGCAGTACGATGTTTGGGTTTACATTCCCATTTGTTTTTTCGTTATCTTTTTTTCCTTCGCCTCCTCCACATGCTGTTAAAGCAATAGCCAGACCTAAAATGGAGAGTTGTTTTTGAGTTTTAAGTTTTATTGACTTCATCCCTAGTTTTTTTTAGATAGGATTGCAAATATAACATTCCAATATTTTAAAAAAACGAAAATTAGATTAAATACTGAATTATTAAGATTAAGCCAGCTTTTTGGGTGGTAAGAATGAATGTTTTAGCTTTTTTGAGCTGTCAGAAAAAAATAAAACTGCAGGAGGAAAGCGAATAGATTTACTCTATGTATTGTTTACTGGTTTTCATCTCACTTTTACGCTTTTTTAGTTAAGTTTCTGGCATCTCAAGACATTAGTCTTAATGTTCTACAGCTGCATTTTCATAATATTTAAATAACTGTTTTTCGTATTTGTCAGTTATCGGTTCTGAATAATCAAATTCCGGAGCCGATTTTATGGTTTCTTTATCTAGATTGATTTTTATTTCTTCATTTACATAACTTACTTCTTCCATCCAGTGAGTACCTACCAAAACTCTTTTGCTCCATGGCACCCAGTTTTTGGTGTCAACTAGAGCATATACAATTTGCCAATCCATTTCATCTACTATTAAATCATCTATGTGACCTATTTTCCCGTCAGTGGCTTCAATATGGTAGCCTTTTACTTCTTCAAAACTTCTTACTTTGTGTTTTGCATTTTTTTCGTCAAATACTTTGGTAGGAACTTTAAGCGGTCTTGGCGGATAAATAATGGCTCTTTCGCTTAAAGGCGGTATATAAGGAAACGCCCAGTAGTTTTCAATTTCGTAATGTCTGTTAAGAGTTTCTTCGTATTCTCTTGATATGGTAGGCTCAGACTGTAAAGGAGGACATTTTTCTAAATCTGATTTTGATAAATCAATAGGGAAGTGTTCATTTGTCCAATCGGGCTGTTGTAAAAAGGCTCTGGGAATGACCACCTTTTTTCCGGAAAAGACAATTCCTAAATCTGCTACCAAATAACGGACTACCCACTTTTCTTCATCAAATAAAAAGTCTTTAACGGTTCCTTTTAGTCCGTCTCTGGTTTCTATACTATATCCGATTAAATTGCTGAGTCCTTCTTTCATAACATTAAGTTTTTTTGTTAGTAAATTAAATTTCGTTTATAAATGATGGAAGAACTATTCCAAAATTTCGGATAATTTTTGAATACTAGGAAAGGACTTAGTTGGCTGTTTTTTTTGATTATTTGATTGATGGTATTAAATCAAAAGTGTGATGTGTTTTCCACAATGGTGTACAAAAAAATACACAGATAGTACGACCCTGAAATAACGAAAGACATGTTTTTATCTTTTCATTCTGATGTCCATTTGCGGGAACGGAACCACTATATCATTTTCTTTAAACTTGTCGAAAATGCCAAAGTTTATTTCACTGATTACTCTTCCCTGACGGTGAATGAGTGAGGATGTCCAGATGCGTAATTCAAAGTTAAGTGCACTGTTTTCATAGCTCATAAAACGTACAATTGGTTTGGGTTCTTTTAATACATTAGGGTTTTCTTCAGCAACTTCTATCAATAGTTTTTCTACCAAGCGTACATCAGAAGAGTAGGCAACGCTGATAGGGATTTTAAACCGAACCATTCTGTCGTTATAACTCCAGTTGGTTACTTCTTTATTAATAAAGTCAGAGTTGGGAACAATGATAGCTATGTTGTCGTTAGTGAGGATGGTAGTGGCTCTTCCTGAAATCTTAACAACATCGCCTGATGTGTCGCCTACTTCTATTCGGTCACCAACTTTTATGGGACGCTCAAATAAAATGATGATACCACTGATAAAATTGCTGGTAATACTTTGTAAACCAAAACCGATACCTACGCCCAAAGTACCCACCAGTACGGTAAGTGCGCTTAGGTTGATACCGGAAGATGAAAGGATGATAATAACTCCAATAGTAATTAAAGAGTATTTGAAAATAGTGGCAATGGCGTGTCTTATACCTATGTCCAGTTTATTTTTGTCAAAAATTCTATTCTCTAGTAGTTTAGCTAATTTTCCGGATATAAATACTAAAAGCACTATTAGTATAAGTGCCATTAAGATATTTAAAAAGGTAATGGGGTTACCTTCTATAGTAAATACCTGAGAATCCAGATAGTTTTTTGTTTTTTCAAAGAGTACAAGAATAGTTTCCATATTGGCTACTTTGTAAAAAAAATATGCCAAAACCATGCAAAACTTTAAACGGTTGACTTTTTTAGGTGTATTTTGAACCTTTAAGGCTGGGCGTTGACCCTTTGAGCATGGCAAGAGACCCTTTTGGGTTCGAAGTCTATCCTATGAGGGGTGGCCGGAGACCCTTTGAGGTTCAAAGCCGACCCTAAGAGCATGGAGCGAGACCCTCTGAAGCATCAAAGGGAACAAAAAAATGGGAGAGGAGTATTATAAAATCAGGTAATTCACCTTTTTATTAGACTGATTCTGCGTACTTTTTATAATTATCCATAATGGTTTGCCAACCGGCTTGCTGTTCTTCAATAGAATGAACCCTTTCTGCTTCAAAGGTTTCGGTTATTTTGATGCCGGTATCGGTTTTAGTAAAGGTAACATTTACTTTTCGGTTGTCATCCATAGTATAGCTGATAAACTCATAAGGTTTTACTTCGTTAAAAGTGCCACCGAAATCAAACCCCATACTACCGTCTTTGGCTTCCATTCTGGAAGTGAATTTTCCACCGGGCTTTAGGTCGCTTTCAGCTGTGGGGCATTGCCAGTCATCTGAGGCAAAGTTCCAGTGAATAATGTGTTGGGGCTGTGTCCATATTTCCCATGCTTTTTCGGCAGGAAGTTGAACGGTGGTTTGTACGGTTATGGTTTCCATTATTTTCTTAAGATTTTTTCCATGGCTTTGCCTTTGGCAAGCTCATCTACTAATTTGTCTAAATACCTTACTTGTTGAGTTAGTGTATTATCAATTTCCTCAATGCGATAGCCACAAATTACTCCTTTAATAAGGTGAGCATTTGGGTTTAAGTTAGCTTGCTGAAAGAATTCTTTAAATGTTACTTTTTTGTCAATTAGCTCTTGGATTTTCTTATTGTCAAAGCCTGTTAGCCACTGTATAACCTGATGTAGCTCTTCTTTGGTTCTGCCTTTCTTCTCTACTTTTGTAACGTAGTGTGGATAAACAGAGGCAAAGGTCATTTTGGCTATTTTTTCGTTATGTTCGGGTGTTACTTTCATTTTAGTTGTTTGTTAATTAATTTTTTCAAAGTCGACTTAAAACTAAGATGAGCAATAATTCTAGCAAAAAGGTTTCCACCAAAAAGCCAATAGAATGCCCACCAAATCATTTTTACTTCTGAGTCATCAAGAGTAGAAAAATCAGAATCTGCAAATAATAAAATAGGTATGAAAGGAACTGCAATCAGGAAAACCATCCAGTTTCCGTTAGTAATTATTAAAAAACCTTCCTTTTTTTTTACTTCGACAATTCCACTTACTAAGAATGATTTTAAGTCAAAAGAAGTCCAGGTGTCAGCTGCATGAAAAACAATTTTCGTTTCTTTTCTCTCAATATAGTTAAATCTCTTTTTTTTCAAGTAACTTTGGATGAGATCTAAAACTTCAGATGGATTAATACCATTGGTTTCATCTACTTTCAGTTTTGTATAAAATTGAATTGGTAAAAAAGTCATTTTTTTAAATTGTATGCAAATTAGCCGCTTTTTAGCAAATATTAAAATTTAATCAGCTAATTGTGCAGCAATGTATCCACCTGTCCAGCAGGCTTGAAAGTTAAAGCCGCCTGTTAAGCCGTCAATATTTAACACTTCTCCCGCAAAGTAAAGGTTCTTTACTTTTTTGCTTTGCATGGTTTTAAAGTCTATTTCTTTTAAATCAATGCCGCCTGCTGTTACAAATTCTTCTTTAAAGGTGGTTTTTCCGTTGGCCTGATACTCATCTTTGGTAAGGGTAGCAGCAAGTTGTTCTATTTCTTTAGTGGAAAGTTCGGCTGCATTTTTTTGTGCATTAATGTTTGCCTTTTTAAGTAAAAACTCCCACAGTCGGTTAGGTAAACCAAACTGATTAAGGTTGACGAGTTGCTTTTTTGGAGATTCCTTTTTGAGTTGTTGAAGTTGTTCTAGTATTTGGTTAAAGGATTGGCTAAGCCAGTTTACTTTATAACTAAACTGGTAGTTGGATGCAAACAATTCTTTGGCGCAAATAGCGGAAAGTTTTAATACTGCCGGGCCGCTCATTCCCCAGTGCGTAATGAGTAAAGGACCTGTACTTTCTTGTTTGGTTTTAGGGATAGTTACGATAGCATTTTCAATGCTAATACCCATCAATTCTACAATGGGATTGTTGGGTAAATTAAAGGTAAATAGCGATGGGATAGGAGAGATGATAGTATGTCCAAGTTCTTTGAAAATGTTGTAAAACTCTTCCTTGTGGTGACCGCCCATAGCAACGATTACTTTGTCAAACTTCATGCTTTTACCATTAGTAAAATCAATCTGTAATTGCTCGTTTTTTGGAATAATCTTTTGGACTTGATGATGAAGCTGAATGTCAATGTTTAGCTTTTTGGCTTCATTTAGGAAACAATCAATAATGGTTTGTGAGCTGTTGCTTTTTGGAAATACTCTTCCGTCCGTTTCAGTTTTTAAGTCAATTCCTTTGGCTTTAAACCATTCTTCTGTATGTGTTGGATTGAACTCAAAGAAAGGGGAGATAAGTTCTTTTTTTCCTCTAGGATAGTAATTAACTAATTCTTTTGGATTGGTTTTATCTGTGGTGACATTACAGCGTCCACCACCTGAAACTTTTACTTTAGAGAGTAACTTGCCCGTTTTTTCGAATATGGAAACTTTAGCATCAGGATGAAATTGGTGAATGTTTAATGCCGCAAAAAATCCGGCTGCACCGCCACCAATTACAGCAACTTGCATTAGCCTACTAAAACGTCTTTAATCTTGCCTTCTTCCTGGTATTCCGTATCGGTATTGATATCCCAAAGGTTGGCGTCTGATGTTCCCAGTATTTTTTCGGCAGCCAATAATCCCATCAAAATAGAATGGTCTTGGTTGTTGTATTTAAACGAACCGTATCTGCCAATAGGAATTAGATTTTCTACTTTGTTCAAATGCGAAATTACTTTTTGAATATGCTCTTGATAGCCTGTTTCGTAAACAGGATAACATCTTGGTACACGCATTACAAATTCATTAATGATAGGAACTTCCGGTTTTACCAAGCCTGTTTTTACTACTTCTTCTTTTGCCATTTGTGCAATTTTGGCATCGTCCATCGTCCAAATTTCATCTTCAAAGAAACTCCAGAATTCTAAGCATAGGATAGACGTTTTCTTGTCTCTGTTAAGGCTGGGGCACCAGTTTCTGAAATTGGTAATTCTTCCGTGCAATACATCGGGAGAGTGGACATACACCCAATTGTCTTTAAATAAATCTAATGAATCAACTTCAATGTAAGCTAAAATAGTGTTTCGGAAATACAGTTTATCGCAAGCATCTAGTACTTCTTTTGGTGTGTTTTCCATATTTTTTACCAAAGTGGTAATTGGCATGGATGAAACTACTTTGTCAGCTTTTACAATGCTACCGTCTTTTAATTCAATGCCAACGGCTTTTCCGTTTTCAATGATTAATTTGTTTACGGGAGTGTTTAAGTGTACTTTTCCTCCATTTAGGTTGACAAAATCTGCTGCTCTTTCATAGATGGTTCCTGTTCCGTTTTTTGGAAAAGCAAATTGGTCAACTAAAGTTTTGTGCTTTTTGTTTTTATCACCAAACATGGCACTTTTCACTGCTTCAAATAAGGAAAGGCTTTTAATACGTTGTGCAGCCCAGTCAGCATCAATTTTGGAACAAGGAATTCCCCAAAGTTTTTCAGAATAGTTTTTAAAAAATATCTCAAACAATTTTTTTCCGAAACGATTAGTTACCCATTCTTCAAAGGTTTTCGGGTCTTTTATTGGAAAAAGCCTTTGTTTAGCATAATAATACATAATGCTAATAATGGTAAACGGACTAAGGTTACCTAATACGTTTCCCATTTTTAATGGGTAGTCGAAAAAGCGTTTGTTGTAGTAAATTCGGGTTAGTCGATTAACCAGAGTATAATCGTTTTTTACCAGCTCACTAAAGAACTGATTGATTTTTTTCTCTTTACTGAAGAAACGATGTGGGCCAACATCTACTCTTTGTCCCCAAAGGTCAAAACTTCTAGCCATACCGCCCACATAGGGGCTGGCTTCATAAACATCAACCTTTACTCCGGCTTTAGAAAGTTCATAAGCACAGCTTAATCCGGCAGGTCCGGCACCAATTACAATTACATTTTTTACTTCACTCATTATTTCATTGACTTCAATTGGTTCAAATACTGGTTTGCCATTTCGTTATTTCCTTTTTGTTTGTAAGCGTTGGCTATCAGCTCATATAATTGTTTATATCCGGGATTGTATCCAAGTGCTTTGTTGCCATAAGTTATGGCTAAATCAATTTGTCCTTGATTATAATAACAAAATGCTAGGTAGTAATAAGCATTTGGATAGGCTTCTTTAATTTCAGTAATTCGGGTAAAAGCTTGTGTGGCTTCTGCGTACATTCCTTTCATGTAGTAAGCATTACCAATGGCTTCAAGCGCAGGAATATAATCAGGGTAAAACTGTAAAGCTTTGCTTGCCGCTTGTATGGCGTAGTCAGGTTGCTGAATGTTGGCATAGGCTATGGAAAGTCCATGATAGGCTTCTTCGCTATTTGGATTTTGCCGAAGGTATTCATTAAATTTAGCTATTGCTTCAATAAATTTCCCTTGATTGGCTAATTCAAAGGCTTCATAATCTAATTTGTTTTGCCGTTTAATGACTACGGCAATTGGTTTCCCTTCCACTTCAATAGCTTTTATAGTTCCGTAAGGAGGAAATAATCCTTGTTCTAACTGATGCTGATTGATGTATGTGTTTACTCCTAAATAGTAGTCCCAGTCTTTTTTAGCTCTATTGTAATATGCAGAATAACTAAGTTGAACATTGGGTAAATCTCTAAAGAAATATCGAGCGCACTCTCCATGATTCACCACCACTTTTATGGTGTCTTTTCTTTCGGCTAAATTTTCATTTTCAATCAACCATTCAGCCGCTTGTTTCATGCTACGGAAATAGTAATCTAGCTCATATTTTCCGTAGGCTTTTTTAACTCCTCCGGCAAATTCATTAAAATAAACATAATGGAACGGATGGTTTTTTACCATCCATGCAAAAGTTGGAGTAGAAAGGCCTAGAAACAATATGGAAACAATAACAGGAGTAATAGCTTTTTGACTGACTTTACATAAATAGTTCCAACCCAGTGCTGCCATTACTACCATTGACGGATAGACAAACAATAAATGCCTCCAGCCTCCATACACATTTGAGTTTTTGTAAATCACATAAAATATAGGAAATACAAAAGAGAACAATAAGAAGAAATGAATATAAGAAGAGTTCTTAAAGTTTGGAATGCTTAATAATACAAACAGAATTAAACCAAAAATAGCTATTAATGGTGTGGTAATGAAAATAAACTTTGGAATATATTTCCAGGGTAATTTATCGGAATACACGTTTTCTCCTTCAAACAATTGTGTCATGGAGTTACTAATGTTAGTCAGTTTATCCAATGCTTCCAGTGGGTTCGATAAAGGAGATTCCAACGCAAATGGCCAGGCAATTATTCCAATAATGTAAGAAAGTATCACCACTACAATTGATGAAACAATAAGTGTGGAATAGGATTTTACCCATTTAAAGTTAAATAAACCAAATAGCCCGGTTTCTTTTATCACGGCAAGGAATGCAAATAATCCTAAATAAGGGTAAAGGATAAAACCACCAACTCTTATACTAATGGTAAACCCAATAGCAAAGCCTAACATAATACTGTCGTGCCAATAAACTCTGACTTTGTTGGAGAATAGCTTTACCATATAATAAATAGACATAATATAACCCATGGTAAATGGCATGTCCAGAGGGTTAGTCATAGCATGACCGATAAATCTGGGGGAGGCTAATACTACAATAATGGAAAATACTGCTGCTCTATAACCTGCCAGTAATTTAGTTAAAAACGCAATAAAGAGTAAAGTGACTAATCCCGTTAGTGAATTTAAAAAGTGCCTGAAATCATAAACGGCATCAATGTCAAAGGTTTTAATAAACCAATAGGCAATTAAATCAAACGACTGGCCGTAGTAATGAAGTAAGGTTTGTGGTTGGTCTAAGCATTTTTCATCACCATTGGCAAAATAATCATATACATAACCGGCTTGGGTGTGGTGAATATATTCATCACCGGAAATTCCAAAATCTTTGCTTAGGTAGGGGAATAAGAAAGTACTCAGTAATATTAAAAAGCCATAAATAAGCCTGAATACAGCATTTTGGGAATTTACTTTTGTTTTTAACAGATGAATAGGCTGAGTAAAATGATAAGAAAAAACATGCTTCAGCCTATCTGCAATTCCTTTGAAGTTAATGGAATTGTTTGTCAGTTCTTTAGTTGAGATAACCGAAAACTTGTTGTTGTCTCTTTTTAGGTTTCGTATAAATGTATTTCTGGAAAGTCCCGATTCAAATAGGTTGGAAAGTATTTTAGTAGAGTTTCCATAGAATATGGAAGCATCCGTTTGATCAAAGTCTAGTCCGGTAAATAGGTGGTTGAGTTGGTTTTTAGTCTTTTTAACGGCAGTGAACCCATTGTGTTGGATGGTTTCTAATTTTTCATCAACTCCAACATTAAATGCTTTAAATTCTCCTTCCGTAGTATTGTTGGCAAAAATAAGTGTAGTGTTTCCTTTTGCCGATTTAATCTCCGGTAATATTTCTTCTACATTCTTGAATTCAGTAATAGCAAACGATTCATCTACCTCAAAACCTAGATTCCCAACAACAAATAGCTTTCTATTTTGCTGTGTAGAGGGCTTTTCCTGTTGATTTCTTTGTTTTTTTGCCATTTAGATAAAAAGAGCCCCAAAAATAACAATTTCGTTTATAGTTAGCAGTATATCCTTCATTTAATAAAAATTAACACAAATAGTTGAAAGATTTAATATAAAATATGCTCGTAGTTGACTAAAAGCCAGTAATTTTGTACCGGATGGAAAAAGAAGTAGCCATAGACGGAATAGGTAAGGTGGTGTTTAAAGTAAATAAGCGCTCTAAATACTATAGATTAAATGTTGAGCCTTTTAAAGGAGTGAGGGTTTCTATGCCCAGATATGGTAACTATGGAGAAGCTAAACGTATGGTTGAAAAAAACCGTGAGTGGGTAAGGAAGCAGCTTCGTAATATGCGAAAGTTGGAGAGAAGTTATGTGTTGTATGACGAAACCGTAAAATTTGAAACCCGATATAGAAGATTAGTGATTAGGGAGGGTACTTCTGAAAAACCCAAGTAT
>JAUHYR010000056.1 GCA_030426475.1 Bacteroidia bacterium | reverse complement strand
TCGGTATTACATTTATGCCCGATTATTATCCATGCTCGATCGCTCGACTAGTGAGCTGTTACGCACTCTTTAAATGAATGGCTGCTTCCAAGCCAACATCCTAGCTGTCAAAGCAATCGAACTTCGTTTATTCAACTTAATGTAAATTTAGGGACCTTAACTGATAGTCTGGGTTGTTTCCCTCTCGGACATGGACCTTAGCACCCATGCCCTCACTCCTAAATTTATGTCATAGCATTCGGAGTTTATCAGGGTTTGGTAGGCGGTGAAGCCCCCTAGCCCAATCAGTAGCTCTACCTCTATGACACGTTTTATTTAAGGCTGCACCTAAATGCATTTCGGGGAGAACGAGCTATTTCTCAGTTTGTTTAGCCTTTCACTCCAACCCACAACTCATCCAAAGACTTTTCAACGTCAACTGGTTCGGTCCTCCACTCCGTGTTACCGGAGCTTCAACCTGGTCATGGGTAGATCACAAAGTTTCGCGTCTACCCCCTTTAACTATACGCCCTATTAAGACTTGCTTTCGCTTCGATTACTTTAAAAATTAATCTTGCTAAAGAGGAGTAACTCGTAGGCTCATTATGCAAAAGGCACGCAGTCATCCCGAAGGACTTCTACAGCTTGTAAGTATACGGTTTCAGGTTCTTTTTCACTCCCCTGTTCGGGGTGCTTTTCACCTTTCCTTCACAGTACTGGTTCACTATCGGTCTCTTAAATGTATTTAGCCTTACCAGATGGTTCTGGTAGATTCAGACAGGATTTCACATGTCCCGCCCTACTCAGGATACTATTAGGTAAATAATTTATTTTAACTACAGGATTATCACCTTCTTTGATCTATTTTTCCAAATAAGTTCGCCTATAAATTACTAGTCCATATTATAGTCCTACAACCCCAAAATTGCCTAAACAATTATGGTTTGGGCTATTCTCAGTTCGTTCGCCACTACTAAGAGAATCACTTTTGTTTTCTTTTCCACTAGTTACTTAGATGTTTCAGTTCGCTAGGTTAGCTGTCTATTAAGACTGGTAAATCTTCAATTTACCGGGTTTACCCATTCGGAGACCTATGATTATAACGGTTATAGCACCTTATCATAGATTATCGCAGCTTGTCGCGTCCTTCATCGCCATTAAGAGCCAAGGCATCCCCCGTATACCCTTTATTACTTTTTAATAAAATTTCAATTTCTTCCAAAATGTCAAAGAACTTTAAATGTGGAGAATATCGGAGTCGAACCGATGACCTCCTGCGTGCAAGGCAGGCGCTCTAGCCAGCTGAGCTAATTCCCCTTAACTTAAGTAGTCCCGCGCAGATTTGAACTGCGGACCTCTACATTATCAGTGTAGCGCTCTAACCAACTGAGCTACGGGACTTTGTTTTATCCCAAAACGCAACTGAAAAAGTGCAACAATGTTGTTACGGGACTTTAAAGTTGGGGTAATAATGAAACAGACAAAGAGGTGGTATAATGAATTACTCTAAAAAGGAGGTATTCCAGCCACACCTTCCGGTACGGCTACCTTGTTACGACTTAGCCCCAGTTACCAGTTTTACCTTAGGCAGCGCCTTTCGGCAACCGACTTTAGGTACCCCCAGCTTCCATGGCTTGACGGGCGGTGTGTACAAGGCCCGGGAACGTATTCACCGCATCATTGCTGATATGCGATTACTAGCGATTCCAGCTTCATGAAGTCGAGTTGCAGACTTCAATCCGAACTGAGATTGATTTTAGAGATTAGCATCTTGTCACCAAGTAGCTGCCCTTTGTATCAACCATTGTAGCACGTGTGTAGCCCTGGACGTAAGGGCCGTGCTGACTTGACGTCATCCCCACCTTCCTCACCGCTTACGCGGGCAGTTTTTCTAGAGTCCCCAGCATTATCTGTTGGCAACTAGAAATAGGGGTTGCGCTCGTTATGGGACTTAACCCGACACCTCACGGCACGAGCTGACGACAGCCATGCAGCACCTTGCAGATCGTCCGAAGAAAATCTAGTTTCCTAGAAAAGCGTTCTGCATTTAAGCCCAGGTAAGGTTCCTCGCGTATCATCGAATTAAACCACATGCTCCACCGCTTGTGCGGGCCCCCGTCAATTCCTTTGAGTTTCAACCTTGCGATCGTACTCCCCAGGTGGATTACTTATCACTTTCGCTTGGGTACTGAAGTTATGTTGCCAGCACCTAGTAATCATCGTTTACAGCGTGGACTACCAGGGTATCTAATCCTGTTTGCTCCCCACGCTTTCGTGCCTCAGCGTCAGTAATAGTTTAGTGAGCTGCCTTCGCGATTGGTATTCTGTACTATATCTAAGCATTTCACCGCTACATAGTACATTCTACCCACTTCAACTATACTCAAGATTATCAGTATCAATGGCAGTTCTATAGTTAAGCTATAGGCTTTCACCACTGACTTAATAATCCGCCTACGCACCCTTTAAACCCAATAAATCCGGATAACGCTTGCACCCTCCGTATTACCGCGGCTGCTGGCACGGAGTTAGCCGGTGCTTATTCATTAGGTACCGTCAGCCTTTTACACGTAAAAGGGTTTCTTCTCTAATAAAAGCAGTTTACAACCCATAGGGCATTCATCCTGCACGCGGCATGGCTGGTTCAGACTTTCGTCCATTGACCAATATTCCTCACTGCTGCCTCCCGTAGGAGTCTGGTCCGTGTCTCAGTACCAGTGTGGGGGATCACCCTCTCAGGCCCCCTACCTATCGTAGTCTTGGTGAGCCGTTACCTCACCAACAAACTAATAGGACGCATGCCTATCTCTAACCACCGAAGTTTTAATTTTAGAAACATGCGAATCTAAAATACTATAGAGTATTAATCCGGATTTCTCCGGGCTATTCTCTAGTTAGAGGAAAGTTGCATACGCGTTACGCACCCGTGCGCCACTCGTCAGCGGAGAGCAAGCCCTCCCTGTTACCGTTCGACTTGCATGTGTTAAGCCTGCCGCTAGCGTTCATCCTGAGCCAGGATCAAACTCTTCGTTGTAATTATAAAGAGTTAAATGTTTTAATTCATTTTCTTACCACCTCAGGCTGTTTCAATATCTTCAAAGAACTATTTTTTTAAAAATGGAGTGCAAAGATATGTAATCTTTATACTCCTGCAAATATTATTATAAATATTTTTTTAACTAATGAACGTTGGTGTTTTGCTAAAAGCGGGTGCAAATGTATAAAGCTCTTTTTATTTGACAAGTGCTACTACTAAAAAAAGTTAAACTTTTTATGTAAGGTGCTGTTATACAGTTATAAAATTTTTAATTTATTTTTCTCTATCGTAATTATTTTACCTGAAATGGAAGTATTAGAGTGTATAAAGGATATGATTTTTTCTGAAATTTCTTTTGTTTTTAGTAGTGGATTTTCTTCAGGAAAAGCTTTGGTAAACATTTTTGAATCAAAGCTTGGTAAATTGAAACAGTTTATTTTTATATTGTTTTTAATTAACTCTTCTGCTAGTGTTTCGGAAAGTATTGTTAGGGCTCCTTTTGTGGCACCGTATATTGATAGTCCTTTGTATTTAGTTACACCTTGTTGACCTGATAGGCTACCTATGTTAATTATTTGTGGGTTTTCTGAGAGTTTTAGGTTTTCTGTTAGTTGTTGTATTAGCATAAAAGGAACCTTGAAGTTTACTTTAAAAGATTGGTCCATATCTTTTTCTGACACTTCTGAGTATTTTCTTTTACAGAAGTGTGCTGCGTTATTAATTAGTATATCTATGGGTTTGTTATTAATGTATTCTTTAATTTTACTTACAGCATTATCTTCTAGTAAGTCTATTTTAATATGGTTTTTTTCGTGTGGAAGTGCTTTATGTCTTGATGTGGTATAGACGGTATTTTGTTTTAATAATGCTTTTGTTAACTCTTGTCCTAAACTTCCGTTAGAGCCAGTTATAAGGATGTTCATTTTTTTGTACTTTTGTTAGGTTGTAAAACTATTTATGAGACAACTATTTTTATTTAGCTTATTTATTTTTTCTTTTTGCTCTATTGTTAATGGGCAAAACGTTTCTTTTGATAAAAGTAGTTTATCTGAACAAGATAAAAAAGATTTATTTATAGCTGATGGTACTTATGATGAAGGCAACTGGGAAATGGCTATGGAATATTATAACAAACTTTTTGATAAGTATAAAGGTGAGGCTTATTTATATTGGAGATTAGGTGTTTGTTATTTTGAACTGAATCAACCTAAAGAAGCTATAGCGATGTTTTCTAAATCTCTATCTCTTACAAAAGATAATGAATTTCGTTTGCATCTAGGAAAAGCATATTTATTGAATTATGATATAGACAGTGCAAAAGCAAAATTTTCACAATACCTAGATAGTTCAATATATAAAGAAAACGCATCGTTGATTAACTTATATATGAAGTATTGCGAAAATGCTGAGCAATTAATGAGAGAGAAGGTGGCTGTTGAAATTGAGAATATAGGTCAACCTATTAATACAAGGGAAGATGAGTATGTACCTGTAATTAGTTCTGATGAAAATGTGTTGTTGTTTACTTACAGAGGAGAGCGGTCAGTTGGAGGTAGGCAGATAATAGAAGGAGAGCCTAGTGATTATGGACAGTACTTTGAGGATATATTTATTTCCAGAAAATCATTTGAAGGACAGTGGAGTGACCCGGAAGCTATAAAGGAAATTAATGGGTATGGTCATGATGCATGTGTATCTATAAGTAATGATGGACAGAAGTTATATATATATAGGAGTGCACCAAAAGATGGAGGGGATATTTTCGAAAGTAGTTTAAATGGAACTAAATGGTCTTCTGCTAAGCGGCTAAAAGGAGATGTAAATTCTAAAGCTTGGGAAGGAAGTGTGTCCTTATCTCCTGATGGTAAAACATTATATTTTTCTAGTGACAGGCTAGGAGGCTTTGGCGGTAAGGATTTGTATATGGCAGAACTTCAAAAAAATGGTTCATGGGGAAATGTTCAAAATTTAGGAGAGACCATAAATACCTCTTATGATGAGGATGCACCATTTATATCTTCTGACAATGGATTATTGATATATAGTTCAAATGGAGAGAAAAGTATGGGTGGTTATGATATTTTGGTTTCAGAGAGAGAAGGTGTTTTATGGAAGAAACCTTATAACATAGGTTATCCTATAAATGGCACAGGCAATGATATTTACTATATGTTAAGTAGTGACGGACAAAAAGGATACTATGCCTCAGTAAAACCAGAAGGCTATGGTAAAAAAGATATTTATGTTGTTACTCCCGGTTTGGTTAAGAGAAATACGAATACTTTAATGGTTACCGGATTAGTGAGTGTTGACGGAAAAGGGAAAGAAGGAAAAATTACGGTAAGATATTCCGGAAATGGTCTAGTTCAAGGAGAATATAAATCTAACTCAGAAACTGGAAATTATTTAATAAACCTAAACGGTGGTTATGATTATGAAATAGTATATCTAGTTGAAGGTTTTGAATCAAAAGTAATTAAGATGAGTGCTGTAGATTTGGAAGACTTTAAGAAGGAAGAAGTAAACGTATCATTTTATACCAATGACTTTGATCCTAGAAAGTTTGGATATGAGTTTTTGTCCATGAGCTTTGAAGAAATGTTGATTGAAATAGGTGAAGTAGAAATTCCTAATCTTTTATATAAAATACAAATTGGTGCATATACACTTCCAAAAAACTTTGATAAAAATGAATTTGCGGAGTTCGGAGAAATTGAAGTAAAAAATTATGATGATAATATTACAAGATTTACCCTAGGAACATTTTCTAAATTAAATGATGCTCTTGATTTCAGAAATAAAGTTAGACTTAAAGGTAAGCAAGATGCTTTTGTGATTGCAATTTATAATGGAAAGAGGACTTACTTAGAAGACTTAATCAAGCAGGGAGTCTTTGATAACTACAAAAAATAGATTCTTATAAATCAAAGTTTACGGTAACGCTTTTTGTTTTAGGATGTGATTGGCATGTAAGTACATAACCTTGCTCAATCTCATGAGGTTCCAACGCAAAGTTTACATCCATGTTTACTTCTCCTTCGGTAAGTTTGGCTCTACAAGTGCAGCAAACTCCACCTTTGCAAGCGTAAGGAACGTCAGCGCCTCTATTTATTGCAGCATCTAAAATACTTTCATGATTAGAAAGCAGTGGGAATTTATATTCAACCGTATCAATAATTAACGTAACCATACTTTCAAACTCTTCTTTAGCAGAATCTTTTTCGGTTCCCGGCTGTTCTAACACATGTTTTTCTTTTGCTAAGAAAGTAGTAAATAATTCAAAATGAATTTTTGATTCATCCACTCCGGCATTTTTCATAAAATCGGAAACATCTTTAATCATCTCCTCCGGCCCACATAAAAAAGCTTCATCAATAGTAGAGAAATCAAGTAAAGTATCTTGAAGCTCTTTACATTTTTCAGTATTTATTCTTCCTGTATATAATTTGCTTCCGATGTTTTCTCTGCTTAAAATATGATGCACAGAAAATCTATCTAAATAACTGTTTTTTATACCTTCAATTTCTTCTCTAAATATGATGGATTTAAAACCTCTATTACCATAAAAAAGCGTAACATTACTTTTCGGCTCTTCTTTTAAAATGGTTTTAATGATAGACATGATAGGAGTAATTCCACTACCGGCAGCAAATAAAACATAGTTTTTTGCGTGATTTGGGTCAATTTTTGGAACAAAGTTTCCCATTGGTGTCATTACATCAATGGCTTGACTGGCAGCTAAATCGTTATTCGCATAAGTAGAAAATTTTCCGTTTGGAACTGCTTTAACGGCAACGGTTAGTTTATTATCAAACGGAGCAGAACAGATAGAATAAGACCGTCTTAATTCTTCACCATCAAAAATAGCTTTAAGGGTTAAGTATTGTCCCGGAGAAAATTTATATTCACTTTCCAATTCATTAGGAATGTCAAAAGTAATAGATACACAATCAGAAGTTTCCTTTTTTATCTCGGCTATCTTAAGTGAGTGAAATTTGCTCATTTTTTCAAAATTTTGACAAAAGTATCATTATCGGCAAACATTTCAACTTTTCAAATTGTTTTAATTTTGATGATATTTATCAACTTGTTATTATGTTTTAATGTTTAACTTTGTGGCTATGCAAGTAGAAAATGATGTAAAACAAATGGAGGAACAGTTTCAAGCTAAAATTGATGCTGATATCCGAATAGAACCAAGAGACTGGATGCCTGAAAAGTATCGCAAAACACTTATTCGTCAGATGTCTCAGCATGCACATTCTGAAGTAGTGGGAATGTTGCCGGAAGCCAATTGGATTACAAGAGCACCTTCTTTAAGAAGAAAAGTTGCTTTATTGGCAAAAGTTCAAGACGAAGCCGGGCATGGCTTATACCTTTATAGTGCTTGTGAAACTTTGGGTGCAGATAGGGAAGAAACAATTGATGATTTACATTCAGGAAAAGCAAAATACTCCAGTATATTTAACTATCCAACCATAACCTGGGCTGATATTGGTGCTATTGGTTGGCTGGTTGATGGTGCTGCAATTGTTAATCAGGTAGCGCTTCAAAAAACATCATATGGACCTTACGCCAGAGCAATGGTTAAAATATGTAAAGAAGAAAGTTTTCATCAACGTCAGGGATACGAAATCATTACTGTTTTAGCTAACGGAACTCCTGCTCAAAAAGCAATGGCTCAAGATGCTTTAAACAGATGGTGGTGGCCTTCTTTAATGATGTTTGGCCCAACAGATGCAGATTCTCCTAATACACAACAGTCAATGGCTTGGAGAATAAAAAGACATACTAATGATGAGTTAAGACAAATGTTTATTGATGCTACTGTTAAACAAGCAGAAGTGGCAGGATTAACTATACCAGATAAAGATTTAAAATGGAATGAAGAAAGAGGTCATTATGATTTTGGAGAGATAGACTGGGAAGAGTTTTATAACGTGATAAAAGGTAATGGTCCTTGCAACAAACAAAGAATTGAAGCAAGAAGAAAAGCTAAAGAAGAAGGAATGTGGGTAAGAGAGGCAGCTATGGCTTACGCAGAAAAACAAAAATCTAAAGTAAAAGCAGCATAAAATAAGATGAGCGAGATTAAAAAAGAATGGCCTTTATGGGAGGTCTTTATTAGAAGCAAACAAGGCTTAAGTCATAAACATGTTGGCAGTTTAAGAGCAGCTGATGCTAAAATGGCTATTGAAAACGCCAGAGATGTTTATACCAGAAGAAGCGAAGGTATTAGTATTTGGGTGGTTGAAAGCGTAAATGTTCATGCGTCAAACCCTACGGAGCAAGGACCAATGTTTGAACCATCTGATGATAAAGTGTACAGACATCCAACTTTTTATGAAGTGCCGGAAGGCGTTGGGCACATGTAGAATAAGCTAAAAGAAGTTACTATGAATAAAGAGTTGTATGAATATGTTTTAAGAATGGGTGATGATAGCCTAATTCTTGGGCAAAGGCTTGGAGAATGGTGTGGTCACGGACCAATTTTAGAAGAAGATATTGCACTTACGAATGTTGCTTTAGATATTTTAGGACAAGCAAGAATTTTAATGGACTATGCAGGAAAACTGACTAATAAAAAGGAAGATGAGGTTGCATTTTTAAGAGAAGAGTGGGATTATAAAAATGTTTTATTAGTTGAACAACCAAACGGAGATTTTGCCAAAACTATATTACGACAGTTTTTCTTTGATGCATTTCGATTACCTTTCTTTAAGGAATTACAAAACAGTAAAGATGAAACACTTTCCGGATTAGCACTAAAAGCAGTAAAAGAAACCACTTATCACTTACAACATAGTTCAAACTGGGTAATTCGTTTAGGTGATGGAACAGATGAAAGTCACCAACGACTTAAAACTGCTTTAGAAGAATTGTGGATGTTTACCGGAGAATTATTTTATGCTGATGAGGTAGATACTAAGCTTGTGAATGAAGGAATAGCAGTTGATTTAAATAAAATAAAACCAATTTGGGACGCTAAGGTTAGTGAGGTTTTTGCTCAGGCTAAACTGCAAATCCCTGAAGAAAGCTGGATGCAAAAAGGTGGAAGGAAAGGAAAGCATACAGAGCACTTAGGCTTTTTACTTTCTGAAATGCAATATATGCAGAGAGCCTATCCCGGCTGTGAATGGTAAGCATGAATTTTTCCAAAGAAGATATATTTAATTTATTAGAAGAAGTTAAAGATCCTGAAATTCCTGTATTATCTGTGGTAGATTTAGGAGTTGTGAGAGACGTAAATATCGGAGAAAAACTAGAAGTTATAATTACTCCAACTTATACTGGTTGTCCGGCTATGAAAGTAATTGAAGATGACATCAGAAGTAAATTACTTGAAAACAATATTGAAAATGTAGAAGTAAAAACGGTTTTATCTCCACCCTGGACGACTGATTGGATTTCTGAAAATGGTTTGAAAAAACTGAAAGAATTTGGAATTGCACCTCCTGCAAAAACTACCGTAGATAAATCTTCGTTAACCGGAATTCAAAAAGAAGTAGAGTGTCCGTATTGTCACTCAAAAAATACAGAAATGAAAAGCCAGTTTGGTTCTACTGCCTGCAAAGCACTATACCAGTGTAATGATTGTAAAGAACCTTTTGATCACTTCAAGTGTATTTAGTTGGTTAATGAATTGAATTTTTTTAGTTCTAATTCAATACTTGCCATAGTTTGTTTTTCTACGACTAATTCTTCTAACTCTTTTTTACCTGTTGTAATTTGTTTTACTCCAAAGTACGGTTGCTTGTTTTTTATCACATAAGCAATGATGTAAACTTCTTTATCTGTGGGAATATCATTAAAGAGAACTTCATCCGTTTTAGCATAATTGGCATATCCGTTCATTACAGATTTTATGTCTTTAAAGATCATACATACTTGCAGTTTTAAAGTACTATCTACTTTTACTAAAATGTTTTGTTTGTTCGGTTCATCGTAAAATCTATCACAATTTATCCAGCCTAGAGATGAGGTAGTCATAATGTAGTTTTGCATTTGAGAAGTTTCTTTATTCATCTGAAACATTCCTTCTCCTTCATACCAATCGCCTTCTTCATTAAATTCTTCCGCTATATCATAACTTTCAGTCGCTACCCAATTAGTAGGTATTTCATCTTCATTGTCAGTATTTCCGTCAAACAATTGCATGCCATATTTTCGTTGCCCTTTGAATGGAAAAGATATTTCCATTTCATTTACCAAAAACACTTTTTGATTTTCACAAGAAATGCAGGTAGCTTCTAAATAAATCATTCCTCCTGTTTCTAGCATCGTGTTATTTGAACTGGTGGACAAACCACTTTTAATAATATCGCTGTAGCTATAATATTCTTTTAGTTTAACTTTTACTTTTCCAATTTCTCCGCCTTGCTCACATTCAAATGAATTTTTTGGAATAAAAATTTCGGTGCCGTCATTTCCTTTAATGGTGTTGTCTTTGTTTGGGTTGATAATCCATTGATTGGATGATTTTGAAAAGTTTTCAGCAAAATATTCAAACAAATCGTTAGCTGTAGTTTTTTCTTCTTTATAAACCGCAATATCTACTAAAGCATAAGAGTTCTTAGTAAGTTGGCTGTTTTCCACCATCATTTGTTTGAAGTAGGCACTATCTAAGTTTAAAAAGTTAGGGTTAACTCCTTTATTTATAAAATAATTAAATACAGATTGGGCTCTTTGAAAAGTGATTTCATTTACAATTACAGGATTGGAGGTAGATATTTTTCCGGTAATATGAACTTTAAAAAAGTTAAAGTTAGGAGAAGTGTTATATAAATGCTCCAGTAATAAAACATTTGTGCCGGATAAGCCGGTTTGGTCTTCAGCAAAGTGAATATTATGAACAGGAATTATTACTTGGGCATTGATAAAATGGCTGTTTACCATCATTATCAAAAGGTAGATACATCTTTTCATAACTGGCGGTTTTTATATCTAACGCTAATTATGGGTAATTTATTACAGCATAAAAAAAGTCACCGTTTGGTGACTTTAAGAAAAATATTTGTAGAAATACTAAAAACTTTTCACATGTTTGTCTAACTCCATGTGTAGGTTTTGTCCTCTTAAATCTAACGTATTGGGTTGGCTTTTTGCAACAATAATTCCGTTGGCGTCAATTAAAAAGGTAGCTGGAATAGAGTTTACTTTGTATTTAGCGCTTAATGCACTTCCCCAACCTTTAAGGTCACTAATATGATAATCCCACACCAAGCCGTCTTTTTTAATAGCGTTTACCCATGCACCTTTGTTGTTGTCTAACGATACGCTAAACACTTCAAAGCCTTTGGCATTTTTAAATTTTGCTGATTTATATTTGTTGTAAGCAGCTACTACATTTGGGTTTTCTCTTCTGCATGGTCCGCACCAAGATGCCCAAAAATCAATCAAAACCATTTTGCCTTTTAAATCAGAAAGTGCCATTTCTTTTCCTTCAGGGTTGGTGAATTTTAATTCAGGTGCTTTGTCACCAATATTTATTCCTTCAGCACTTTTTTGATTATTAATAAAGGCCAAAGAAATTAGCCCGACAAGAACTAAAGCAGAAAATGAAATTGCTATTTTTTTCATCATAAAATTTTAAAATATAACGTAAAAGAATTTTAAATAGTTGCCTAAAGGTAAACTATTTTAACACGAATTAACAATAACTTTGCCAAATTATAATCTCACAATATCTGCACCTAAGGCGTTCAATCGATTATCTATATTTTGATAGCCTCTGTCAATTTGTTCAATGTTATGAATAACACTTGTTCCTTCTGCACTCAGTGCGGCAATCAACAATGAAACTCCTGCTCTGATATCAGGCGAAGTCATTTCAATTCCTTTTAGCGGAGTAGAAAAATTTTGTCCGTTAACGGCAGCACGGTGAGGGTCACATAAAATAATTTGCGCTCCCATGTCTATCAGTTTGTCCACAAAGAATAATCTGCTTTCAAACATTTTTTGATGAATTAAAACATTGCCTTTTGCTTGTGTGGCCACTACTAAAATAATACTTAGCAAGTCTGGTGTAAATCCCGGCCATGGGGCATCAGCTATAGTAAGTATAGAGCCATCAATAAAGCTTTCTACTTCATAACTATCACTTTCCGGAATAAAAATATCATCACCGTCAATTTGAACATTAATGCCTAGTTTTCTAAAAACATCTGGTATCATTCCCAGATTTTCTACTGATACATTTTTAATACGTATTTCAGAACGAGTCATGGCGGCAAGCCCAATAAAGCTGCCAATCTCAATCATATCGGGTAAAATGTTGTGCGTACAACCACCTAAACTTTCAACGCCTTCAATAGTTAACAAATTTGAGCCAACCCCTGAAATTTTTGCTCCCATAGAATTAAGCATTTTACTTAACTGCTGAATATATGGTTCGCAGGCCGCATTGTAAATGGTAGTAGTTCCTTTTGCCAAAACAGCTGCCATTAAAATATTGGCTGTTCCGGTAACGGAAGCTTCATCCAACAACATATAAGTTCCTTGTAAGTTATCGCCTTTTACTTCGTAAAAGTGGTCACCGGCATTGTAATGAAAAGTGGCTCCTAATTTTTGAAAACCGATAAAGTGAGTGTCTAACCTTCTTCTTCCAATTTTATCTCCACCCGGTTTTGGAATATATCCCTTGCCAAATCTGGCGAGTAGCGGTCCCAAAATCATTACCGAACCTCTTAGCGCAGCACCTTTTTTCTTAAATTCATCAGAAATTAAATAGTCTAGATTAACGTCATTGGCTTGAAAAGTATAAGAGCTTGTTCCTGTTTTTTGAATGTTTACACCCAAGTCGCCAAGCAATTCTATCAATTTATTTACATCCCTGATATCGGGAATATTATTGATGACTACTTTCTCAGGAGTTAGGAGAGTAGCACATAAAATTTGTAAGGCTTCGTTTTTTGCTCCTTGCGGTTGCAGTGTTCCTTTTAATTTTTTGCCACCGTTAATTTTAAAGGTTCCCATTTCTTTAGTTAAAAGTTATTAGTTGAAAGTTTATAAAGTTCACACCTTATTTTTCAAAAATAACTAAATTGAAATGGGGCAGGGGAAACGATAAATAAAAAGGCTAACAACTAATCGTTAAAATCTTCTTTTTTTCTTACGATTCTTGTTGCTACGGTTCTTGTTGTTTTGGTGTTTTTTAAGACTCGCTTTATTTCTTGACAAGAACTCATTGGTAGAAATTAACTGAACATCATCGCTTAACGCAAGCTTTCCTTTGGCTAAAATCTTAAGGTCGCTTTTAATGGTTTCATCATCTACGCTTTCTAGGTTGTATAACAAATAAGCACGTTTCATTAAGTTAGCTAATCTTCCTACCAAGAATTTTCTTTTTTCTTCGTCTTCAATTTCCTGCGCTTCCTTAATCATGTTTTCCAAAATCTTACCGTAGTGCTTAAAGGTGATTTTACCTTTAGGGTATTCCATCCTTTTTGGTTTTTCACTTAACGATTCAGGAGTAGGGATAGGATATGGAGAATCTACGTCTAATTTAAAATTGGAGATGATGATTAAATGGTCCCAAAGTAAATGCTGATAATCCGGCACATCTCGTAAATGAGGGTTTAAATTTCCCATCACTTCTATGATGGCTTTCGCACATTTATTTCTTAGTTCCTTATTTTCAATAGTTAAGGCGTGCTCCACCATTTTCTGCACATTTCTGCCGTATTCAGGCAGTACCATTTTATTTCTTGTTGAATTGTAATCTTTAATCATATTGGAAAAATAGAGGGTAAAGGTAAGGAAATTTAGTTAAGATATCAGTTTTGAGAATTCAGATGTCAGTTTTCAGAATTGAGTGATGAGTAATGAGAATTGAGAAATGACTCTTCAACTCAAACTAATTAACTAATCTCCAATCACTAATTAACTATTTCCAGCTTAGCATATTGTAGTAAAAGCTGTTTTTTGCCTACACTGTCAAAGTCTATCAATGCTTTATTTCCGCCTTCAATCCCAACTACGGTGCCTCTTCCAAATTTTTGATGAGTGACAATTGTTCCGGCTTTTATATCGGGAAAATCAGCAGATGCTTTTTCTTTATAGAAGTTAGCATCGCTTACTTTTTTTAGTTTTTTCTTTTGAAAAGTGGGGGAAGGAGTAGTTGTGCTTTTTTCAAAAAAGCTGTCTTTATTTCCCCAGCCGTCATCCCATGAAGTTTGCTCAAACTTTTTAGGTTCCGGTGCTTTTTGAATGTCTAAATATTTATCATGAATTTCTTCAATAAATCGGCTTGGTTCGTTATGAATTAAATTTCCCCAGCGATATCGGCTCAGTGAATACGATAAAATAATTCTGTTCATGGCTCGGGTAAGTGCCACATAAAACAGTCTTCTTTCTTCCTCTAAATCGCTTCTGGAGTTTAATGAAAGTTGTGACGGAAATAAATTTTCTTCCAGTCCTGCGATAATAATGTAAGGAAATTCTAAGCCTTTTGAAGCATGTATCGTCATTAAAGAAACTCTGTTTTGGTCTTCTTTGTCATCATTATCGGCATCCGTGAGCAAAGCTACATCTTGCATAAAATCTGCAAGCATGGGTTTTGCTCCAAGGTTGTTGGCAGGATAACTTTCGCTAAAGTCTTTCAATCCGTTTAACAACTCTTGAATGTTTTCATAGCGGGCAACACCTTCAGGAGTTTTGTCGGTAAATAAATCTTTTAATATTCCGGAGTGGGAAGCAATGTAGCTACCTGCTTCGTAAGCTTCCGCATTTTCGGCTACTTTGGCAAAACTTAAAATGAGTTCAGAAAATTCGTTTAACTTTTGAAGTGTTCCTCTGTTAAAGCCTAAGCCCATTTGCTCAGAGCTTTGAATTACGTCCCAAATACTCATGTCATTAGTGGTAGCTGCGGTAATTAATTTTTCCAAGGTAGTATTTCCAATTCCTCTGGTAGGATAATTAATCACTCTTTTCAATGCTTCTTCATCATTATGATTGAGCGATAATCGGTAATACGCTAAAATGTCTTTAATCTCTTTTCTTTGGTAAAACGAAAGTCCACCATAAATTCTATAGGGAATATTTTTCTTTCTTAGTGCTTCCTCTAATGCTCTGGACTGTGCGTTGGTTCTATACAAAATAGCAAAGTCGCTGTATCTGGCTTGATGGTTTTGCTGAATGTCAAATATTTCATTCGCAATGTATTTTCCTTCTTCGTTATCGGTAAGACTTTGGCTTACTTTTATTCGTTCACCTTCGGTATTATCCGTCCAAACTTCTTTTTCTAATTGTTCTTTATTGTTTTCAATGACACTGTTGGCGGCATTTACAATATTCTGAGTAGAACGATAATTCTGCTCCAGTTTAAAGGTTTTAACATCCGGATAGTCTCTTTTAAAATTTAAAATGTTTTGAATGTTCGCACCTCTAAACGCATAAATACTTTGTGCATCATCACCCACCACACAAATGTTTTCAAAACGAGCCGCCAGTTTTTTTACAATTAAATATTGCGAAAAATTGGTGTCTTGGTACTCATCTACTAGAATGAACTTAAATCGCTCTTGATACTTTAATAATACTTCAGGAAAATCTCTCAATAAAATATTGGTTTTAAAAAGCAGGTCGTCAAAATCCATGGCACTGGATTTAAAACAACGCTTTTCATATTCCAAAAATATTTCACCTAATCTTGGCTTGGCGTTTTGTCTGTCTTCGGCTTGTATGTTTACATTAGCCATATAGGCTTTTGCAGAAACCAGGTTATTTTTAGAAGATGATATTCGATTATAAACCAATCCGGGTTTATACACTTTATCATCTAAATTCATTTCTTTGATGATACTCTTTAATAGACTTTTAGAATCCTGCGTGTCGTAAATGGTAAAGTTGCTGGGGTAACCAATTTTTTCTGCTTCTGCTCTCAATATTCTGGCAAACACACTGTGAAAAGTGCCCATCCATAAATTTTTGGCTTCGTTACCTACAATTTTATAAATACGCTCTTTCATTTCTTTGGCGGCCTTATTTGTAAAGGTAAGCGCCAAAATATTAAAGGAGTCTACACCATTATGAATAAGGTGTGCAATACGATAGGTGAGTACTCTTGTTTTTCCTGAACCTGCTCCGGCTATTACCATGCTGGGGCCTTCCCATGCTTCTACTGCTGCCCTTTGTGCCTCATTTAGTTCGTCTAAATAATTCATACTGCAAAAGTAAAAATTCAATTTGGCTGGCGTAGCAGTGTTGAAAAGTAATAATAGAGTTTGCTAGTAGTGGTGAATTTATTTTCTTTTTCTCCAAGTCGTAAGACTAATATATTCGCCTTCAATGGTATTCATGACATTAATTTCACCATTGTTAGGGTTAACCCTAAAGTAGTTTAAAGTTACTGTATGGTCAGAATAAGTAAAAAATTGCGCTAACCTTATGTAATAAAAATTATCTCTTTCATTAGGTGTTTGTTCTAAATACAATTTATTTGAAACAGTACTGTCATTTTGATGAGCCATTAATGTTTCACTAACTTCTGGGATATTAAGAACAAGATTTATTGCAATAGAGTCAGTCGTTACTTTTTGACCAATAGCCGAAAAAGAAATTCCTAAAAATATTATAACAATTAATTTAATACCTGTTCTAAGTTTCATTCTCACCAATTTTGGGTTAAAGCTATCGCAAGGTAGCAGCTTTTTCTCAAATGCTAAAATTTTAAGTATATATTTCCTTATTTATTATATTTTGTATTAAAAATAATACATTTTAGCTAAAAAATAGTATATTTGTATTAAATAAAATACAAAATAAAATGAACTGGCAGTATTTATTAGAGGCAGATGTGTTGGTAGAATTGGGTAAAAAGCTACAGCAGTACCGCAAACATTTGGGTTTAAGTCAGCAGCAATTGGCAGATAAAATTGGTATTTCCCGTTACCGTATCAGCAATATAGAAAGGGGAGAGAACTTTACCATGGAAGTATTTATCCGTTTACTCAAAACCTACAACAAGCTTAACGATATGCAGCAGTTGTTTGAAATAAGCAGTATTTCACCCAAAGAATTGTTTCAAAAATCTCAGGATAAAAAATGAATCAGCTCAAAATAAATAGTTGGGGAAAAACAATAGGCTATCTTGCTTGGGATGAATCCATCAATCAGTCGGTACTGGAATTGGATGACGAGTACATCAACAGCAATTTTAATTTGTCTCCATTGCTTATGGATAAAAGCATTCGTATTCATTATAGCGGAAACGAAGAAGTTTTTTATGGTTTACATCCTTTATTTGCCGATAGTTTACCCGATTATTTTGGTAACAGGGTTTTTCAGGAGTGGTTAACACAAAAAAAATATGCCACTACCGATTTAAATCCTGTTGACAGACTATTATATATAGGTAAAAGAGGAGTGGGCGCATTAGAGTATGAACCTGATAAAACAGTGGCCAAGCGAATTAGTAAAGTAGATTTTGATGAATTGGCGGCTATTTCCAAAAAAATAACGGAGAATAAATACGACTATCAGGATTTTATGCAAAACAAGCAAGCGCTCACTAATATCTTAAACATTGGTTCTTCGGTGGGTGGTGCTCAGGCAAAAGTATTGGTAGCTATTAATGATAGTACAGGAGAAATTAAAGCGGGAGATGTATTACATAAAAACAAAAACTTTCAATACTATATTGTAAAATTAGCCTATGAGTCAGGCACGCCATGGGGAAAAGAAAAAACATATATAGAATATGTATATAACCAGATGGCAAAAAATGCAGGGCTGAATGTAATGCCATGCGAATTAATAGTTAGCCAAAACGGAACTCATTTTAAGACATTGCGATACGATAGAAAGGACGGAGAAAAAATACATGTTCAAACTCTGAAGGCAATTACCGGTTATGCCGACAAGCGTATTCCTTTTAGTTATGAAGAAGCTTTTATGGTGTTGGAAAGATTGGGGGTAAATCATTCCGATAAACTCAATTTATACAAGCACATGATATTTAATGTGGCTACCGCAAATATGGATGACCACAATAAAAATTTTAGTTTTATAATGAACAAGGAGGGGGAGTGGTCACTGGCGCCTGCTTATGACCTTACCTATCCGTTTGACCCTTATCAGCAGAATTTAAAATTTCATAAGATGACCATCAACGGGAAAACAAAAAGCATTTCCAGACAAGATTTATTAGTAGTGGGAAAAAGAGTGGGCATAAGAAATGCTAAGTCTTATATTGATGATGTGGTTTCTTCTGTTCAGGAGTTTAAAAAGTTAGTCAGTATGTTTCCAATAAGTAGTAAAACGGTTACTATTTTAGGGGGTGAAATCACTCATTTGCTTCAACAGTTGAAATAAATTTTTATTTCAATTATATTTCTAATAATCAAACACTTATCTGATTTTAGGGTAATTTGTCTCTAAAATCAGCCTAAAACTTATCAACACCCAAAATCTTGCTGTTTTTTGGGTTCAGAAAAAAAATCACAAAAAAACTGTTGAAAAAAATGATTAGCATATTGTTTTAATAAAATATTCTCGTACATTTGCCGTCCCAAAAAATGGGGGGTTATAATAAAATTAAACAAAAATAAATGCCTACAATTCAACAGTTAGTAAGGAAAGGAAGGGCTAAGGTGACTAAAAAAAGTAAGTCAGCTGCGCTTAATTCTTGCCCGCAAAAAAGAGGAGTTT
>JAUHYR010000055.1 GCA_030426475.1 Bacteroidia bacterium | reverse complement strand
TGGCACTACGTACACATTGCCAAACTTCGGGCTGGAGCTTAACCGAGCAAGACCCGTTTAACAATGTGGCCAGAACCTGTGTAGAAGCCATGGCAGCAGCATTTGGCGGAACACAATCTTTACATACTAATGCGTTGGATGAAGCCATTGCCTTACCTTCTGAGTTTTCTGCAAGAATTGCCAGAAACACACAACTTTATATTCAGGAAGAAACAGGCATTACCAAAAGTATTGACCCTTGGGCAGGTTCTTATTATGTTGAAAAACTAACTTATGATATTGCTAAAAAAGCAATGAAGCTGATTGATGAAGTAGAACAATTGGGCGGAATGGCAAAAGCCATAGAAAGCGGAATTCCTAAAATGAGAATTGAAGAAGCAGCTGCAAAAAAACAAGCTGCCATTGATTCAGGAAAAGATATTATTGTGGGCGTAAACATGTTTCAAACCGAAAATGAAACACCACTTGACATTTTAGAAGTGGACAACCAAAAAGTAAGAACTAGCCAAATTGAGCGACTCAATAAAATTAAAGCTTCCAGAAACAATGAAAAAGTAAACGAAATACTAAACCGACTTACTGAAGTAGCTAAAAGCGGAAGCGGAAATATTTTAGAAGTGGCTGTGGAAGCTGCCCGAGAAAGAGCTACCTTAGGTGAAATATCAGATGCGCTGGAAAAATCGTTTGGTAGGTATCAGGCAACTATTCGTTCGGTTTCAGGCGTCTATTCTTCTATTGCTATGAATGATAAAGACTTTAATAAAGCCAAAGAACTGGCCGACCAATTTGCCGAAAAATTTGGCAGACGACCAAGAATTATGGTGGCCAAAATGGGACAAGACGGCCATGACAGAGGCGCAAAAGTAATTTCTACCTCTTTTGCCGATATTGGTTTTGATGTGGACATTGGCCCACTTTTTCAAACACCAAATGAAGTAGCCAAACAAGCCATTGAAAACGATGTACATATTTTAGGCGTTTCTTCTTTAGCTGGTGGACACAAAACCTTAGTACCACAAGTAATTGAAGAATTAAAAAAGCTAGGCCGTTCTGATATTATGGTAATTGCAGGCGGTGTTATCCCACAGCAAGATTATGACTATTTGTTTGACAAAGGAGTTGCAGGAGTATTTGGCCCAGGAACAAAGATTTCATTGGCAGCACAGGAGATTTTAGAAATTTTGTTGAAAGGATAAAATTTTGATTACAAAAGAAACATTTGAAGGAGTTTATTTTTATCAACTTGAAAACGATTTAGGTGAAGTAATTGAGAAAAGAGTGGAATGGGTATTGACAATTGAAAACAATAATGGCTCTTTTACAGGTTCAAGAATTGATGAAGAGTCAAAAGAAATATTTTCTAAACCAATACCTGTAGTTGGATTTAAAGAAGGTGATGAAATAAACTTTGTTGTAAAATATCCATACAACTATGATATAGATATGGAAAGCGGAAAAGCTTTTCCACTAAAAAACGAAAAACATCTTGGCGCAAGATATAATGGAACTTATAATCATATTTTTAAAAAATATGAAGGTAAATGGGAGGTTGATATCCTTGAGGAAAAGTATGGCGTTTTTCAAACTGATACTATTGTCCATTCTTATGGAGGAGCTTGGGAAATGAAGAAAAAAAGTTAATCAACGTTATGAATAAAGATAAAATACTGGAAATTAAAGTTGATGATTTAGGTAGACTTCATATAAAGCCAGAAAAATCAAAATTTACAATGATTTACAGAACAGCAACTGAAGTACATTGGGATGAAAAAAAGATGACTCTATACTCTCCTAAACCAAATGAGTGGAGTTATGTTGATTGGTATGTACACATTATAAAGGTAGTGGAAAATGAGTGTTCAATAAAACTTGAATTGACAGATAGCACCGATTGGATTAATATTCCAATAAATTTGAAAAGTGAAATAATAAAAGTAAACTTAACTTAATCAACATTTTTTGTTGATAAGTCCAACTTTTCCACAATTTTAAATTTCAAAACTGCTTTTTCATAAATTAGTCAACCAAACCTAAATTTATGAACAATTCGTTAAAGTACTATCCCTCTATTTTAAAGAGTAATCAAAGTCAGGTAGATGTGGCCTACTGGACCACCGTAATGGATAATTACGATGCCAAAAAGTATAAAGAAGCAGCCATTGGCGTTATTCGTTATGCCAATCCAAAACTGTATGAGAAATACGGAAATGCCGATAAAACTGAATTTGAAATTCCGCATGGCTCGGTAACCGTTCAAATTAAAGTAACGGACACTACGTTTAAAGTAAGTGCTCCTTTCCTACTCATTCCTACGGAGAATCCAATTCCATTATATCGTCAAATTGCACAACTTAATTTCTCACCTTTGAATTTGGTAAACATCAACCTAAACGGTGAAAGCTTGTCGTTTGAATATGAATGTCCGATAGAAACTTGTGAGCCTTATAAAGTTTGGGATATTTTGTATGACATCTGTATTTATGCCGATAGCTATGACGATGAATTCATTGACCAATTCAAAGCCAGAAGAATAAAAGAGCCTACGGTTAAAAAACATTCACCTGAAAAGTTAACCGAACTTCATACCAATGTAATGAAAATGATAGATGAGGCATTGCAATACATTGCTTATTTTGACGAAAAAAGATGGGATTATTTTTCATGGGATATCGTAGCTATTACGCTTTGTAAAATAGACAATTACTGTTCGCCACAAGGTTATTTAAGAACGGAATTAGAGAAAGAAATTAGCTATCAGATGAAAACGAAAGACCAAACCGGTCAGCGTTTAAGTTATGCGAAAGAGTTCTTTAAAAAACTACAAAATTGGGATGTAAACAAGTTTAAAGAAGATTTATACGAAATTGAAACCTTTGTTTCTCCTAAGCGAAGAGCTAATGATGAAGCGGTAAAAAACACCATTAAAGGAACTTACGAAAGAGCAAGAACTGAATTTGACAAAAGGGATTACATTGCTTGTACGCTTTCTGTTCAGTATATTTTCTATTATTTGATGTACTACTATGCTATTGAAGATAAATACTCTAATGAAATATACGGTGCACTTCAAAAAGCTGACGGTAAATCATGGGAAGAAGCCGCTAAACCGTTATTCAGAGCAATAGACAACATTATGAACGATAGATTCTCACCTGTAACGGCCGGTTCTTCAGGTGAAGGAAAAGGGTTCTTCTCAAAATTATTTGGTAATTAATTTCAATAAAACATTCTGTTATGAGCAATATAGCTGACTCCATATTTAAAATAAACACCGCTTCAGGAAGCGGTTCAGGTTTCTACATTAAGGATAAAGACATCATAGTTACCAACTACCATGTGGTAAACGGTAATCGTGAAGTTTCGGTAGAAAACATCAAAAAAGAAAGACTTTTGGCTAATGTAATCATGGTAAATCCGGTGAGTGATTTAGCCTTTCTTAAAACACAAGGAAGTTTTGACGCTTCAGGTGTTAAAATAAACACTTCTGCTACTCCCGGTAGTAGAGACCAGGTTTTCGTACATGGTTTTCCTTTTGGAATGCCCTATACTATTACAGAAGGTATTATTTCCGCACCTGACCAATTAATGGACGGCAGAAAATATGTGCAAACCGATGCAGCGGTTAATCCCGGAAATAGTGGCGGGCCAATACTAAACGGTAATGATGAATTGGTTGCGGTAACTACTTCAAAATTCAACAATGCCGATAATGTTGGTTTTGGAATTCCTGTAAAAACTGTTTTAGAAGAAATTGAAGCTTTATCTGCTGTTACTGATTTTAACAGCTACTCTTTAAAATGTGACTCTTGCGGTAATTTAATTTACCAAAAAATTGACTACTGTAATAGCTGTGGCAACAACGTAGATTCACGAGTATTTGCTTTTGAAACTCAACAACTAAGTAATGTTGCCGTATTTGTAGAAGATGCTTTAAAAGCCGTAGGAACAAATCCTATATTGGCAAGAAGCGGAAATGAATTTTGGGAATTTCACCATGGCAGTTCATTGATAAGAATCTTTTTATTCAATAGAAACTATTTATATGTTACTTCACCGCTAAATGAATTACCAAAAGGAAATTTAGAGCCGCTTTTAAAATACATTTTAGAAGATAAAGTAAGCCCTTATAAATTGGGTGTTTACAAAAACGCTATTTATGTTTCTTACAGAGTTGCAGTAACCGATTTATTCTCACCTAAGGCTGATGAAATAAAGAAAAATATTGGTAATATTCTTCAAAAAGCGGATGACTTGGATGACTTTTTTGTAAATGAATATGGTTGTTCTATGACATCGTTCTCTAAAATTGTAGAAGAACAACTTTAAGGCTATTGTAAAAGCTTTTTAAGCTTTTCGGTCTGTCTTTTATTGTATTCTGAATAAGTGGAAGAATAAACCAATTGCTTCTCTTTTTCGGTTAAATGCCAGCTTAGTGATATTGGGTTTTGAGCATCCGTTTGCAATTCAAAACTGATAACATCTAACGGAACTTCAAAAATGGAAGAGGCATATTCAATCATCATGTCTTGCTCAAAGGTTTGAATTTTTGGCCAGTTGTTGTAAAAAGACCCTAGCGGGCTAACAATTTCATTGATAAATCCATCTTTATAACTATCGCTAAATTCATAGTTTTTAGGTTTATCTCTGGTCTGGACAATAATTACACCTGAAGTATTGGTATTAATCCAGTTTCTGAAAGTAGAGATATAACTCAATCCGGTAATTAATCCGTAATTATCTCTCATGCCTGCATCCATAATATGTAAAGACGGATTAGTTGGTAAAGTGACTGCCGGCATAATGTATGGGAAAGTGGAACTCATTCGAATTACTGAAGAAAATTTGGTTTCCCCTGCCCCTCTGTCTTTAAATAATCTGTAATAGTCAAAACTTTCCGGAATTTTATTTAACCCTAATTCTCTAAATGTGTTTGATGTGGCACATAAAAAAGAAGTAGGGTGTGAAGAAATAAGCATTCTTCGCCCATCATTAATAATAGTTGGTGAAAATATCATTAAGGGAATATCACCATTTTTTTCAGGAAGTAAATAATCGTTTAATGTTCTATTAAACCCGACTCCTATATTTTCCGTAAGGCGTTTTTCAAAGACGTATCCCCTATCTTTTTTATATTTATTGCCATTGTATTCAAACTCTTGAAATCTGAAAAACATATCAGAGGTAACCATATTTTTAGAAACTGCATTTAATAAATCTTTAGCAACATTTTCCCGATAGTCTATAATCGAGTTTGTAATTTGCTTGTTTCGTTTTTGTAGATAAAGCTCTCGGAAGTAAGCTGCACCAATCATTCCTCCTGAAGCTCCGGTTATTAAATGCGTATGATTCAGTAATTCTCCGTCTAAAATACTATCCACATAAGAAACCGTTTGAAATGTCCACAACGCTGAACGAAGACCGCCACCACTGGAATTTATAATAACCAGTTTAGGTTTTTTTGATCTGGAAAGTGAGTTTGCAATGTTCTTTTTTCTCCAATTATTTAAAATTTCCAAATGGTAATTCATATCCTCAACCGCCTGCATAGAGTCAGAGGTAAGTTGAGCAATAATGGTATTGTCAATTTTAACTTTAGGTGTGGAATAATTCAAACCATAAACTTGGCTTTCATAGTAATCGTTTTCAGGAGATATAACGGCATTTAGGATTAAAAATAAGCCGACAAAAACCAAAGTTGACCATCCTCTCATCCATGAGTGAATGGCAGAAAACACCATTAAAAAAAGTGCCAATAGTAGAAAAATGCTTGCACCTGCCGGTATTTCTAAAACAGGAATCTCCCTGAAAAAACCTAAAATAAGAAGCAATATGATAAGAAGAAATTCAAAATAACTGGCATTTGCAGTATTTCTGGAAAAAACACTTTCCAACATTCGTTTATCGTAATGAACCGACTCTCGTGCAATAGAAACTTTAAATGGAGAGGATAAATACTTTGCCGTTCTCCACTCTCGCCTCATATTAAATATTTTATACCACTTCACTTTTTTGTGAAAGGCATCACTCATGGGAGTTTCATTTTTGTGCTTTTTATCTACTTCATCAGGGTTAACCCCAAAAAGACTATACATTCCTTTGCTGGTAAAGTAAAAGTAGAATGAGACAAATGCAATAAATAAGATGTTTCCAAATACAAAACCACCAATATTTTCTAGCACAGCAGATAACTCCATGTCAGAACGAAAATATTGAAACCGAACAAGCTGAACGACAAAAAATATAAAGAATAAGCCGGGAATGATAAAGTTATTGAGACACCATTTTAAAAAAGGTTTATTTAATGTCGCTAAAAACGGAAAACGAAAACCATTTAACATATAGCTGGATATATTATATATCATAATAAATATACCACAGCAAAAACCCAGCAGTAAATGTGACAGAAAATTTTCTTCTCCAAGATATTCAGGGTATAAAAAAAGGTGATGAAACCCGTACTTAACTCCCAAATTTTCAGTTATATAAGCAAATAGAATTACCCAAAAGAAAAGAATAACTAAGTTTTTTTTGAGTACGACAAATACCAATTGAAGTGGAAAGAAAAACCAAACTTGCTTAAATCCCTTATTAATATTTATTGTCTGGCTATCCATACTTAATTAAAACAATATACAATTATACGCCAAATTAACCATCAGGTTATTCTATTATTTTTTTAAATAAACTCTCATTGTACAGGTACATGGCGGATTTCCGCACTTTTTACATTCAAATTTTTCTATCACACTTTTTTCTTTCCAAAAATTTTGATACTCCGAATGCATCATAAAATCAGATTTCAGCAACATTTTTTCAAACACAGAAGTGTTTTCTTCTTTTACCCAAACTGTAGTGTAAATAGCTTGTTTTAATACATCGGCAGATGCAATAAATTTATCCAACAAAAGCTTTCCTAACCCTTTCCCTTGATATTCGCTATTAATAGCTATTGATTTCAAATACACATATTTTTTATTTAGAGGTAATGTAAAATTAGCTTCGGGTAAAAATGAATGATAACCAATGCAAATACCTACTACTCTTCCTCTATCTTGATTAACAATACTATACCCAAAAAAGTTTTTATGAGAAGAAATACTTTTCATTTGGTTAAAATCAAAATAGCCTTGACCAAATTCTTGATTAAAAATTACTAGGCTATCTGAAATATGATGTGTTGAAAAAGGAACTAATTGAAAATTAAACATCCATTATTTCTTCTTAAAATCTCCCCTCTTCACAGCTTCTATGAACTTCACCCATGCAATTGGATTGAGTAAATTATTGGGAGGAAGTTGTCCGGCATAATACAATCTGCTGTTTTGTTGATTCAAATAATATTTAAAATTCATGTTGGCATCCATAGGCATTTCTTCATATCTGGCCGTCATATATTCTTGTGATAGGTTTTTTCGGGCTCGCTCTAAATCATCATCAGGAATATTCATTTTCAAAAATGCTTCTTTAAATTGTTCTCTGGTTGGCCAGGGATAAACCACATGTTCATTCAGAGAAACGGTATCTTTTCTTAAAATTTGAATCAAGGAGTACCTATTATCCTCCATTCCAATCGGAATAATAAATTGAGCATCTTTATATGAAATATTACTGAATATAATAGTATCGCCCTCATGTGCCACAAAAGAAAAATAACCAAAGTAGTCACAAGCTGTTCCTCTTCTAGTGTTTTTAATAATTACATTACTAAAAGGTATAGGAAATAGACTATCGCCATCTACCACAATCCCTGAAAATTGTAGCACCTTTCTTTCCGTTGAACTAGTATCCTTAGAAGACACCTGAGAAAAAGCATTTAATGAAAAGAAAATAATAATGACAAAAACAAACTGCTTCATATAATTGCATAAAATTAAAAAAATAAACACTAGTTGTAATCGTTTATTGTATTTTCATACTTTAAAACAACAAATACCATTCCTTTAAAATTGGACAAAGAAAAGCTTAAAGTACTTTTTGTAAGCAAGGCCTACCCTAGTGAAGTTGATATTCAAAATGGAATATTTGTAAAAAAACACGCTCTGGCTGTTAGCTTATATGCTGATGTTAAGGCAATATTCATTACAACTTCCAACGAAAACAAAATGATTAGAAACCAATTTTCTGATTCATTTGAAGAGATTATCATCTACACTAAAAAGTCCAATAAAATTTCAAACTATATCCAAAGGAAAAAAGCTTATCAAGATATTTTAAAGGAACTAGAAAATAGTTGGGGTATACCAAATATCATTCATGGAAACATCTTTTTAAGAGGTGCTTTTGACGCATATAAACTATCAAAGAAATATTCTATTCCTTTTATTGTCTCCACTCATTGGTCAGGTTTTGTCAATGGTGATTATGAAAAAATGCCATTTTTCAGGAAATTTATGTTCAAAAAAGTGGCTAAGAAAGCAGCGCGCATTACTTCTGTATCCAACTTTTTGGCAAATAAAGTTCAGAAACTACTTAACGTTAATCCGATAGTTATTGAAAACATTATAGAAGTTGCACAAAAACCGGGAAATTTAACTAAGAAAGACTCAACTATAACAGCCTTAATGGTGGCCGATTTAAGAGATGAAATCAAAAATATAAGTGGAGTATTATATGCTATGAAGCAAGTAGTAGAGTCTCATCCAAATTTTAAATTAAACATAATTGGAGACGGACCGGATAAAACTAAATTGATTAACCTATCAAAACAACTTGGAATTTACAATAAGTCTGTATTCTTTTTGGGTAGGAAATCAAATCAGGAGGTATTAACTGAAATACAAAAGAGTTCGTTTTCTATTATTAACAGCAATATAGAAACCTTTTCTGTTTTTACTTTAGAGAGTATATTTTCAGGTAAACCGGTTATTTGTACAAAATGTGGAGGTCCGGAAGATTTCGTTAATTTAAATAATGGATTGCTCATTAATAAAAAAAATAAGGAAGAGCTTAAAAATGCTATCACCTATTTAATTCAAAATTTACATGACTATAGTGCGGAAAAGGTTAAAACTAGCGTTCAGCTTGATTTAACTGAACTAACCATCGGAAAAAGACTTTTTTCCCTTTATAATGAAGTGATTAGGAAAACAATCTAATATTAAAATTAATTTGTCCTAGCGTATAATTATCATTATTTTTGAGCAACTAAATTTATAAATATGAAGAAACAATTATTATTTGCAATTAGTATAGCTGTTTCAGGTGTGGCTTTCTCTCAAATACAAAATGCGCCAAAAGTCGCTCCACATCTAGATCAAGCTAAAAAATTCGAAAAAGTTTATAAGGGTAACGAATCTGACCCTGGTATTATAAGAACTCCTAGCCCAAAAGTTCCTTATGCTACTTCTAAAGCAATAAATGAAACCGTTATTGGGCAAACTACTTACGACCTTCAGTCTAACGCCTCAGTAATGAGAAGAATTGTGAGACATGGTGACGGAACTATTTCTGCAACATGGACTTATAGCTCTTCAAATGACCTGTCTGCAGCTGATAGAGGAACGGGATATAACTATTACAATGGAACAAGTTGGGGAAGTATTCCAAATCTGAGAGAAGAAGCTTCAACTAGAACCGGATGGTCTTCTATTACAAGTTCCAGCAATGGAGAAACAGTAATAAATCACTCAGGTGCTGGTGGTCTTCACAGTTTAAAAAGAACTGCAAAAGGTACCGGAGCATGGACAGAAGCTACTGTTCCTGCAAACTCTGGTATAGCTTGTTGCGTATTATGGCCAAGAACAACAATGGGTGGAGCAAGTGGAAATACACTTCATGCTGTTGCTATTACAGCTCCTGTTGCAAATCAAGGTGCTACTTGGAAAGGTGCTGACGGTGCATTATTATATTATAAATCTACTGATGGTGGTGCTACTTGGGCAGTTCAGGACTCTGTGCTTCCAGGTACTGATACTTCAGCTTATGTAGGATATTCTGGTGATGAATATGCTATTGCGTCTAATGGAGATAATATTGCTATTGCAGTATTTGGTCAAATGAAGGATGTTTACTTAATGAAATCAACCGATAATGGTGCTACTTGGACAAAAACCGTTATTGACCAATTCCCTATACCAAAATATGTAGCTGACCAACCTTGGGGAACGGATGTTAATCAAGATAATATTTTTGACACTATTACTTCATCTGACGGTTCAGGTACATTACTAGTTGATGCAAATGGTGTTGCGCACGTATGGTATGGTAATATGAGATATTTGGATGATAACTTAACTGATGGTGGCTATTCATATTTCCCTGGTACAAACGGATTAATGTATTGGAATGAAACTATGGGTTCTAACCCTCCTGTTATGATTGCTGCTGCTGAGGATTTAGATAATGATCAACAAATTGGTGGAGTTGGTATAGCTTCATATTTTACATCTTTATCTGGAATGCCAAGTTCAGGTATGACAAGTAGTGGAACTATATATGTATCGTACTCTTCATACATGGAAAATAAAGACCAAGGTTCTCAAAACTACAGACATGTTTATTTAATGGCTTCTAAAGACGGTGGTGCTAACTGGACTCCTGCTATTGATGTAACTACTACTGATGATTTTGCTGAATGTGTTTTTGCATCTATGGCTACAAGAGTTGACGGACAAGTGCATATCGTTTATCAAAGAGATGCTGAGCCTGGATTAGCCGTTAGAGGTGATACTGATCCATTTGGAACGAATGACATCGTTTATCTTAGTGTAGATACTATGGAAATTGTGGGAATCAATGAACAAACTAATTTAGTTCAAGGATTTTCTATCTATCCTAACCCTGCAAAAGAAAACGTAAAAGTTAACTTTCAATTAAAAGAAGCAGGAATGGTTAATGTTTCAATTTCTAATGTGATGGGACAAAACGTTCTTGATATTAAAAATGAATGGACTCCTGCAGGAAATCATTCTATTAATATTTCAGTAAACAATTTAACTAAAGGAATTTACTTTGTAAATATTAATAATGGAAACTCTGTTTCTTCTAAAAAACTGGTGATAAACTAATTTATCATTCATACATTTATAAAAGGTCGGCATTATAGTCGGCCTTTTTTGTTGTACTATTTATAACTTTGGTGCGTTATATTTATTTTGAAAAAGCGACTTCTCACATACTTCATTTTTAGTTGTATTTCTTTAGCTCTTACTTCTCAAGAAAACGTTACTACTTTTGGGGTTTTCTATAAGCCTGTTGTTCCTATGAAAGTTTTAGATAACGACCAAATAATTGGAGAAGTTAATCAAACATCATATACTATAACTCCGCAGTTTTCGCATAATTTTGGAATGGTAATTAGAAGAGGATTTACAAAAAGTCTTTCACTGGAAACAGGAATTAATTATATCACCAGAAGATACAAACTGTCCATTACTGATCTAGATTCATCATTCTCAGGAACATCCGATTTTAGATTTGTGGGATATGAAATACCTTTACAAGGGCTTGTTTATATAAAGCTTGGGGAGCAATTATACATGAACGCATCTACCGGAGTTTCACTAGACTTCTACCCTTCAGATATTGCTACAGGTGAGCCTTACTTTTTTCATCAAACTATTCGAAACGGATGGATTCAGACAGCATTTTTAAGTAATGTTGGGTTTGAGTTAAGAACCAGAAAAAGTGGTTATTTTTATTTAGGCGCTTCATTTCATAGACCCTTCAAAGCTATTGCAAATACTGATGTTCTTTATAAAGGACATAACCATGATGATATTTTCAGCACAAAACTAAATGGGAACTACTTTACCGTAGATTTAAGATATTTTTTCCATGAAGACCCGGAACGGAAAAGTAAGTCAAAAAAGAAAAAATAAACTTATACAGCTATTTCTTGTCTTTTAAACTGTATATCATAAAGCTTCTTATAATGTCCATTCTTGGTAAGTAATTCAGTATGTGAACCTGATTCTATAATCCGTCCTTTCTCTAAAACAACTATTGTATCGGCATTTTGAATTGTAGATAAGCGATGAGCCACTAATATGGATGTTCTACCTTTGGTTAAAACTTTTGTTGCGTTTTGAATTAATTGTTCCGACTCAGAATCAATGGACGATGTAGCTTCATCTAAAATTAAAATTTTTGGCTGATGAACATACGCTCTTATAAATGAAATTATTTGCCTCTGCCCCACTGACAACAAACCTCCCCTTTCTTTCACATCAAAATCATAGTTACCGGGTAATTTCATAATAAAATCATGAGCACCGACTTCTTTTGAAGCAGTGATTACTTGCTCTCTGGTAATATTAGGACTGAATAATGTGATATTATTAAATATAGTATCTGAAAATAAAAATACATCTTGCAACACCACCGCCATAGACTGCCTAAGTAAATCTAAATCATATTCTCGTACATTTTTCCCGTCTATCAACAACTCTCCTTTATTGTACTCATAAAAGCGCCCCAGTAAATTAATTATGGATGATTTTCCCGCTCCGGTAGCTCCAACCAAAGCAACGGATTTCCCCTTTGGAATTGATAAATTAACATCTTTCAGAACCCAATCTTCATCTTGATAAGCAAACCATAAATTTTTAATTTCAATGTCGCCCTCTATATTTTCAGAAACTAAGCTGCCTTTTCTTTCTATTCGCTCTTCTGTATCTAAAACTTTAAAAACTCTTTCGGAACTAACCATTCCCATTTGTAACACATTAAATCTATCCGCCAATTGACGTATTGGTCGATAAAGCATGTGTATATACAGAATGTATTCAAGTAGAACTCCCAAGGTTGCTTGCCCTTCCAATACATCACCGGCACCCCACCATACTAACAAACCTATTGAACTGGCACTAAGCATCTCAACAACCGGTAAATAAATAGAATAAGCCCAAACCGTTTTAATGTGAGCATCTCTATGCTTTTCATTAATTTCCTGAAATTTTTCAAGCTCAATGTCTTCTCTGTTAAATATTTGCACAATATTCATCCCTGTTAAATGTTCTTGAACAAATGCATTTAATTTTGAAACTTGAGTTCTAACCTCTTGAAATGCTGATTTTATAACATTTTTAAATATATAAGTAGCAAATAACAACACCGGAACCGGAATTAAAACAATAAGAGAAAGCTGCCAGTTTTTCCAAAGCATAAAACCAATAATAACAACTAGTTTCAGAATATCTCCGGCAATAGAAATAAACCCCTGAGAAAAAACATCTGCTATTGTTTCAATGTCAGAAACTACTCTTGTTACTAAAGCTCCTATTGGAGTTCTGTCAAAGTATTTCAATTTAAATTGTAGCACATGTTTACTTAATTGAACCCGTAAATCTTTAATCACATTTTGACCCAGCCAATCGGAATAATAACTCTGATAAAATTGTAAAACACCTTCTAAAATCAACACTCCCAACATCACCAAAGTCATATATAGAAGCCCTTCTCGATTGAATTTCACAATATATTCATCAACTGTAAATGAAATTAAAACGGGTCGAATAATTGATGACCCGGCAAGAATTACAGTAAGTAAAGTGGTAAAAAATAAAACCGATTTATACGGTAAAGCATACTTGAAAATTCGTTTTAATAAAGTAATATCAAATGCTTTTCCGGTAACTGTACTCATTAAATAAATATTTCTTTCGGATATTCAATTTTTGTCAGAAACAAGCCTTTTGCAGGAACTGACATGCCTGCATCAGATCTGTTTTTTGATTCAATAATATGCTTGAATTCTTCTAAATTAATCTTCCCTCTGCCAACATCAACCATTGTTCCAACTATTGCTCGCACCATATTTCTTAAAAACCTATTTGCTGTAATTTCAAACACTAATAAATCATTTTTGTTTTCCCAACGCGCCACAAAAATATCACATAAATTGGTTTTAGTATCCGTATGACTTTTACAAAAGCTGGAAAAATCCTTGTATTTCATCAATTCTATTGAAAATTCATTCATTTTATCAATATCCAAATCATAATGTAAATGCCATGAAAATTCATGCTTAAATGGGTTTTTATCCTTTGTTATAAAGTAGTTGTAAGTTCGTTTAAGTGCATCAAATCTTGCATGAGCATCCGGTTTAACCTTTAAGATATTGTAAACAACAATATCCTCCGGGATAAAGCGGTTTAACTTATAACATAAATCATCTTGATTAAGCTCTGTTATACTATCAAAGTGAGCAAACATTTCTTTTGCGTGAACACCTGTATCTGTTCTACCTGCACCGGTAACTTTTATCTCAGTTGATAAAATATTAGAAAGTGCATTTCCAAGTTCTGCTTGTATAGTATGGGCATTTTCTTGAATCTGCCACCCATGATAGCTAGTGCCCGAATAAGCGAACTTGATAAAATAGCGATGCATGAGACAAAGATAAACATTGAAATACCGCTTCAAATAATTTATTTAGTATTTTAGCAAAAATTTAAAAATCAATAAAATGAAAAAAATTACTACCCTATTATTATTTATTACTCTTTACAGTTATAGCTTTTCACAAACTGTTTCAGATACTACTTTTTATACAGGTTCAGAAGATTTTTTTGTTGTACCATCGTGTGTTGACAGTGTTTTTATAAAAGCATGGGGAGCACAAGGTGGATTTTTAACGACAACTGCCGGTGGTATGGGAGGATATGCAGAAGGAACTCTTCCAGTAAATCAAGGTGATACATTGTGGTTATACGTTGGAGGACAAGGTACAAACGGACCCGGTGGTCAAAATTGTAACTTATCAGGCGGTTTTAATGGTGGAGGAAATACAGGAGATACTTGTTGTTCAAATGCAGGAAGTGGAGCCGGTGCCGGAGGTGGTGCAACAGATGTAAGGTATGGTGGTAAAACACTAAATGATAGAGTAATTGTTGGATCCGGTGGTGGTGGTGCTGGTAGTGGCCAAGTTGGAGCTGCAGGAGGTGGCTTAACAGGTTCTAATGGGGGAACTTACCAAAGTGTAACTGCAACAGGTGGTACACAAACAGCCGGTGGTTTAGTTGGAGGACACTATACACAACATTTATGCAGTAAAGGAACTGACGGTAGCTTTGGACAAGGCGGAACAGGTGATGGAAATGATGGAGGCGGAGGCGGAGGCGGCTGTCATGGCGGTGGCGGTGGCCCCAATAATGGAGGCGGTGCCGGAGGGTCTTCATATATTGCAGGGGTAATTAATGGTAGTACAACCGGAGGCTTAAGAGCAGGAAATGGAATGATTATAATTGAATATAGTCAGGGAGGAAATATACCTCCTACTGTAGTTGCAAATGCATCTGACACATCAATCTGTTTGGGAGACAGCGTTGTACTTACAGGAAGTGGTGCAAACACTTATTCATGGAATAATGGTGTTACAAATGGCGTATATTTTTCCCCTACTGCTACACAAACTTACACCGTTGTTGGTACAGATACTGCAAATTGTTCAGCTTCAGATCAAATAACTATTACTGTAAATCCATTACCTATTGTTACTTATACTGAGGCAAATGATACGCTTTGCTCTCATGCAAGTATTACTTTATCTCAAGGGACACCAAGTGGTGGCAGCTATTCAGGAACAGGAGTTAGTGGTAATGTTTTCAATGCAACGGTAGCTGGTGCAGGAACTCATAGTATTATTTATACATATACTGATGGAAATAACTGTTCAAATAGCGATACTTCAGATATAGTAGTAGTAGTTTGCGCTGGAATTAATAAGTTAGCTATGGGTGAGTTTAATCTTTATCCAAACCCAGCAAAAACTAACCTAAATATTGTTCTTGCAGAAAACGCTCCTTCAAAAGTTGAAATTCATAATTTATTAGGAGCTATTGTATACTCTGGGAATTTTGACAAGAAAAAGTTTGATATAAATATTGAAAGCTTAGAATCAGGAAAGTATTTTATTACTATTTCAACAAAAGACAAAACAAGTAAACAAAGCTTTATTAAACAATAATTATTTTAATCTAAATTTAAAAGAGTGGAGACAAAATCTCCACTCTTTTAGTTTATACCCATTATCAATAAAGGTCTATTTTAATATCCTGTTTCAATTAAAACAATCATTTAACTCTTTTGCCCAACTTATGTTAATTTATAAAAAATGATTACTTCAGCAGTCTACAAACTTGGCATTAAACATGTTTTTCCTACTATTATTTAATCAAAGTAACTGTTTGCTTATATACTTCACCGTCTTTTGTAGTGAAAATAGCAAAATAAGTACCTTCAGGAACTTCTACTCCTGCAGATGTATATCCATCCCAGGTATTATTATAGTTTTCATTTTTATAAATAATTTGTCCCCATCTATTATACACTTCTAATGAATTTCCTGCTCCCCACAATCCCTCTATCACAAATAGGTCGTTATTTCCATCACCATTCGGACTAAACACATTAGGAACAACTATTTCGCCTATCACCACAATTTCTTTACAAACACTATCATTACAACCTTGATAATCTATAGTTAAACAAACAGTATAACTGCCTGCGGTTGCATAAATATGGTTAGTATCGGCAACAATGGCGGTATCTCCATCACCAAATGTCCAATACCAGGAAGAAGCAAAGTTTGATAAATCGGTAAAGGATATACTTTCACCCGGAGTACTTGGGTTAGGTTGAGCATTAAAGTTAGCCGTTGGGGTGAGATTTACTTGTACTGGAGTTGTAAAAGTTATGACAGTGTCACACCCTCCATTACTCACTGTAACAATTGGAAAGTACGTTCCCGAATTTACATAAGTATAATTAGCCGTAGTATTTGTACTTGTAAAATCAATTGAAGTGTTTCCATCATAATCCCATGAATAAGTATAGTTATTATTTCCAACAACAGTAAATGTGGTAGATAAAGGTGCACAACCATTATCAGGAGAGACTGAAATACTTACATTTGGTTTTGATACTATGCTTATGGTAACCTGTGAGGTAGAATTAGGTGTTGTGCAATTATCTGTAACAGTCAGAGTATAAGTAGTATTTCCTGAAGGATAAACTACTATTGGATTAGTGCTACCAACATTAGTAGCTCCATCATTCCAAGTAAATGAATATGCACCGCCATTACCACCGCTAGGGTTTGCCATTAAGACAACGCTATCACCCAAGCAAATAGCCGTATCGCTAGCTGTAATTGAAGAAGATAAGGCAGGAAATAATGATACAGTAACCGAATCTTGTATAGAGCAATTAGCACCATCAGTAATAGTAACAACATAAGTGGTGTTAGATGCTGGCGAAACATTCTTAGTTGAACCATTTCCTAATCCTTGATTCCAACTATAAGTTATAACAGGTGTTCCTCCACTTGCGTTTGCAGATATTGTAACATTGCTACCTTGACAAATAGTTGTATCATTAGATATGCCACTAACAATCTGTGGTGAAATAGTAACCAAGACAGAATCTCTACCATTACAACCAGCTCCGTTATTACCAGTCACATAAAAATACTGCGTAGAAGATGGAGAAGCAATAGGATTTGGAATGTTTGTGGCACTCAACGCAGGATCTGCATCCCAAGTATAATTTACTCCACCAGTAGCATTTAATTGAACTGATACTCCATTACAAATAGTAGTGTCATTTCCGGCATTAACATTTAAAGATGGAGCAACTGTAACTTGTACAGAGTCTCTATAGGTACAACCATTCACATCACTAATAGTTACATAAAAATACATTGTTGATGATGGAAAAGCTAAAGGGTTAGGAATATTGGTAGCACTTAAATTTGGGTTAGCATCCCAAACATAAGTTGTACCTCCGGAAGCATTTAACTGAACTGTATCTCCCAAGCAAATAGAGGTATCATTTCCGGCATTAACATTTGCCGTAGGAAAAATAGAAACAGTAACTGTATCTGTTATAGAACAATTGACTGCATCAGTTATCGTTACTATGTAACTAGTGTTAGAGTTTGGCGAAACGGTTTTGGATGGTCCGGCACCTAAACTTTGATTCCAACTGTAGGTATAAGCTGGAGTTCCTCCGCTTGCATTTGCCGAAATTGTTGCTGAATTTCCTAAACAAATAGTTGTGTCATTGGATATACCACTAATAATTTGTGGTGAAACAGTAACCAGCACAGAGTCTCTACCATTACAACCGGAACCATTATTAGCAGTTACATAAAAATACTGTGTAGAACTTGGTGATGCTATGGGGTTAGATATATTAGTAGCGCTTAATGCAGGATCAACATCCCAGATATAATTTACTCCGCCTGTTGCATTTAATTGAACTGAAGTTCCATTGCAAATAGTAGTATCATTTCCAGCATCTACAACTAGAGCTGATGAAATTGAAACTAAAACAGAATCTCTACTACTACAACCGTTTGAATTAGTTACGGTAACATAAAAGTACATTGTTGTACTAGGAAAAGCTAAAGGATTTGAAATATTCGTAGCACTTAAGTTTGGATTTGGGTCCCAAGTATAAGTTCCACCTCCCGATGCATTTAGTTGAACAGTATCACCAAAGCAGATAGAAGTATCTTGTCCTGCATTAGCTGTTGGTGCAGGAGCAATTGATAAATATACAGGAACTCTAAAAGTTCCCGGACAAACACCTACATAAAAAGTATCAGGAGCAGTAACATTAGTAGGATTATACGTCAATCCTGTATTGATAGGACTTCCGCCTACTGGTAATGTGTACCAATTAACTGTTGAGCTTCCAGGTAAAGTACCAACAACTGAAACTCCAAGATTGGCTGTTTGGCCAAAACAAACGGTATCATGAATGGCAACTAAATCATACGCAGCTATAGTAGCATTATTAAT